>NZ_JCAXED010000015.1:0-149188 GCF_059758795.1 Pseudomonas sp. GQ91 | reverse complement strand
CGTCAGCAGCGTCAGCAGCGTCAGCAGCGTCAGCAGCGTCAGCAGCGTCAGCAGCGTCAGCAGCAAAAGGCTGGGCGGCCGCCACCTGGCTGGCAACAACTTCTTGGTCAGCAGCCAGTTTATTTCCCGGCTCAGCTTGTTGCTGAGTTGCTGGAGGCAAAGCGGCAGTTACCTCGTTTTTTTTTGCTCGACTCATAACAATTCTCCAATCGGTTCAGGCCTTCCCTGAAAGACCTGAACCGGCAGTAAGTTAAGGAGCGGCAACCAGAGGGCCGGTCACGAAAGCCTCAGGACGATAGACCGCGAAGGCCAGGCGTTCTTCGGCACGGATGGTGACCATGTTGTTCTCGAAATCCTTGTCGTTTTCGGTCGAGACCAAAACCTCGATACCCATGCGATCAAAGATCTGAGCAGCCAAGCTGAAAGCGCCGGTGAGAAACTGCCCCTGGACAATTGCCTGAGTCTCAACCACTGGCAGATTCCACAGGCGTGGCGAGGTGCCTTCCTGAGGTTTGCCGATGATGTAGCGGTTTTCGCCATCTTTGAGCAGCTCAATTGCCGCCCAGTCAATTGGGTTGAGCACAATGCCCGTAGATGGGAACTCAGCCAGGGTGGCTTGCAGTAAAGCCAGGCGAATGCGGTCAATACGCTGCTCAGCATCGACGGTGATGCCTGCCGGCGTTACATATGCCTGGGCCTGAGGGATGATTCCATGCAGGTTATTGCCAGTACCGTTGCCGTAAAGCAGTTGAGCTTCTTCAGCCAGCAACAGACCGTAACGAGCGCGCGCATCGATGTAGCTTTGCAAGGCGGCGGCGTCATCAAGAATCTGCCGACTGCCTTTGAACAGGTGAGCAATAGTGCGCACGTTCGCATTTTCGAGACCAAAGGTCAGTTCGCTGTAAGGCTTGGCCAAGCCTTCGCCAACGATGGCAGCATTGTTGGTGAAGCCCGTCTCGCGAACGTATTCAACGGCGTTTGCACCAGTAGTGCCCGGCGCAACCAGGTCACGAATGGTGAGTCGACGCTGGGGAGCCAAAATCACACCAACCCGTTCAGCAGGAACAAGAGCCCCGCCGGACGCTGGTGCCGAAGTAATTGCTGCGCGCGGCACCTCGACACGTCGAGAGCCACGGAAGGAACTGCTTACGCCCTCCTCCTGCATTTTGGCAGCAACCATCTGGCCCGCGGACTGCTGAGTCTCTGGCTCGTGCGGCTTGCCTGCATTGACCAGTTTCTGCTCGGCATCCTGCATACGAGCCTGCAACTCACCTTGCTTGGTCAGCAGCTCATCAACCTTGGCACGGGTTTCGGCCTGCATCTCGCCGGAGGCTTTGATTTCCTTCTCGGTGCGCTCCGCGTAAGTCTTGATCTGATCGCCTACGGCTTTCAGATCGGTCTGGGTTTGCTTCTGAGAAGCTTCGATTTGGGACAGATCTACTGGCATGGTTTGTTTCCTTCAGAAATGAAAAAACCGCCACTTGGGCGGTTACTAATCGGGTTGCGTATTCAGTCGTCTAGCGAATGGGAATGAGATTTCGAAGTGCAGACGCCTGGGTTGCGGTTTCTTCAAACGCGGATACATCAAGGGCAGCGCGAGGCGTACCCGGCACGACAGCGCGAAGCGTATCGCCGCCAGCAGCGCTAGGCATGCCGGTCTTGATTTCGGAAATTAGTTTTCGCCGCTCGCTACGAGGCATGCCTGACTTGGCCAAAGCCGCATCCAGCTTGCGAGCAGCCTGCGCTTGAGCCTGGGACTCATCCGTTGTTTCTTTGACTTCTGCGGGTGAAATCAACCCAGTGGCAAAGCCCTTTTCCAGAGCAGTGGAGCCATTCAGGTAGGTCTCGGCATCGAGCATTTTCTCGATGTCCTTCTCATCCTGACCGCTCGTATCGGCATACACACCGATCATCGCTTGATCGAACTCCTCCATTGTGTCGGCAAGCTCGCGGATCGCGTGGCGGTTACCGGCGAAGTAAGTCCAGCAGTTGTGGATCATCAAGAAAGCACTCTTGGCGATTTCCCGCTTGGCACCAGCCATGGCGACCACCGAAGCGGCAGAAGCTGCAAGCCCCAGCACCTTGGTGGTGACCTCCTGAGAATGCTCCATCAGGCGGTTGTAGATCGCGACACCCTCAAACATATCGCCACCTGGCGAGTTGATGTAGACGGTGACCGGGTTGTCGCCAATGGCGCGAAGCGCCGCATCGACACGCTTAACTGTGTTGCCCTCCCCCCGCCAGTCTTCACCAATAATGCCGTAAATGGTGATGGTATCGGCGTCAGCCTCAAGAGCCGCTTGAATGCCTGGGTTCCACAGTTCAAGCGCCCGCGGCGTAATCTCACAACGCATGCTGTTCGCCTTGATGTCTTTCGGCATGTTTACTCCTCGCTCTGGCCGAGCCAGCTTTTTAAGGCGGCCTGCGCGGCCTGGCCATCGGTTTTATTGCCGAGTTGATCAATCGGCGCCAAGTTGGTCTGCACCGTGAGTACGGCGGCGTTTCCGCCGTGGCGAGGCAGGTTCTCTTTGACCCTGCATTCGTCTCGGGTCATTACGCCGTTTTGGGTCATCTTGCTGTACCACTCAGCCCTCCCTGCACTGTCAGCCTTCAGGAATGCCTCCAGCGCATACTCTGAGTAATAGGTGCGGCGCTCGACTGGTGTCAGCAGGCGCTTGTTGATGCATTGCTGAATTTGGTTGGTGACCGAACTGATGCTGAACGTGAGGAAGGCGATCATCTGCTGTTCAAGGCCGGTGCCCCAATTGCTACCCGAATCAGTCTTGCCAACCATCCAGGGCGGAACCCCAAACCAGCGACAGATTTCCTCAGTGCTGTAGGCCCTCGACTCCAGGAGCTGTGCATCCACAGGATTGATGCCGATCGTTTCTGGCGTGATGCCCTGCTCAAGTACGGGCGATCTACCAGCGTTTAGGGCGCCAGACACCTGCTTGACGTAGTCGCGAAACTCTTCGCGTTGCTCAGGCTTCAATGTTCGATCAATCTTGAAAGCTACTGCAGGAAGCAAACCGTTCTTAAAGGTGCCGTTGGCAGCATCATCAGCAGACATTGCAGAGCCGAACACATCAGCACCGTATCGAATTGCCGAAAGACCAACCCGGCCGTCAAGGCTAAATGCTGGAATGTGCAGCATATCGGCACGCTCTATTTTACGGCGCGGCCCTTTGCGCGGTGTATACCAATACTCAATTCTGCCTTCGCCATCCAGATCCAAATCGACCCGCGAGGGCAACAGGAAGTCCAGAGCTACTACTCGGCCACCAATTCGCAGAATCTCTGCAAAGGCATTCCCACGCAGCAGCATTGCCGAAACCATGGCCTGCCAAAACTGGAACGCCGTCATATCCTCGTTGGGACTGTTATGAATAACGTCATATATGGCGAAGTCGCGGGCGTCCTTTCTCCCGCCATCACCATCCCGCTGATACACCCCCAGAGGGAGACCAGCAACAGAGGTAGAGATAATACGAACGCACGCCCAAACAGCAGATAGGTGCATCGCGTTATCGACAGTTACTGTCTTGCCAGAACTGGACTGCCCCCCAAGGAACTGCCCCCAGAAGCCGCCATCCGTCAATTTGATCGTCTTGCCGATCCAGTCAGTGACCGAGGCGCTCGGCTTTCGCGCTGCGCTTCCAATGACTGAAGAAAGAGACTTAGCCATCTGTTAGCCCCTTGCGCACGAAACCCGCGATGAGAAGCAAGGACACCGATCCTGCCAGCAGTGACCAGCCTAAGCCGGCAAGAACGTAGACCCCCGCAACAGCCAGGGCGAACCCGCACAGTGCGGCGAAAACAAATACGTGCAATGGATTCATACGATTATCGGATTCCGAATGGCAGCCATGAAATCGTCATTGCCCCGGCCTTCAGGGTTCAGAGATATCAGGGTCACGGCGTTAAATAGAGCCATCAAGGGGTCGATCTTGGCCGACCCGCTGGCTTGCTTGGTGATCAGGATGGAGTTGGCCCTGGGCTCAACCTTTGCGTTACTCACGCACCAGGCCATCATTGCCTGGCCCCCGTGCTTCATACCGCCCTCGGCCAGCTTGCGTTCTGCGGTCTTGATCGCCCCGCCGAGCTTCCAGCCTTGGCTGATCGCAACGATCTTTTCTGGAGGAATCTCGCGCTCAATCATTGCGTCATAAATCGCGCCAATACCGACTGGGTCACAGCCCACCTTGTCGAGGAGGCCGGATGCCTCTACCTGCTCCACCAGGTCAGCCACGTCCGCTACGTCATCGCCTATTCGTTCCGATAACGTCAGGTTCCCGTCCTTCTCGAAGTCTTTAAAACGCGGCGCTTCTGCTTTTCTTCGCTCAAGCACTGACGGGTGGGCCCAGGCATGGGTCCAGACCAGCCAGTCGCGGGTTCGCTTGTCACGCCCCACGGCAGCAAACCCAAGAAGGTCATCAAGGCCGCCGCCATCAATCCCTACCGCTATTACCTCGGACATCTCGATAAGTTTGTCCAGGGTCAAAACAGGAATAGCAGCGGCCGCCCAAAAGTCAGCGCCTGCCCAGCGGTCTGAACGCAGCGCAAGACCAATCTCGACGTTCAAGTGCTTAGACATAAACCCAAGCACCTCAGCCTCTCCTGCTTCCTCCGCTTTGCCCATCTCCCGAATCAGAAATTTTTCGCTGACCGAATACCCCATGTTTGGGTTGGTAACGTAAAAGTTTTCCGGTAACCGATGGGTTTCGGCATCGAGCATCCGTTTCGGAAACTCGTAAATGATCGGAAGAAAGTTCGGATCAACAATAGTGCCGTCGCGAACTCCCCGGGCATACATCAGCTTTTCACGAAACACACCCGCCGGCGGCTGGTCCGACTGAGTCGTGAGATAAATCACGAACCCTTCTGGCCGAGAAGCCAATCCACCAGTCGCTTCTCGAAGCATGTTCGCTGCGTGCGGGTTCTTGCCGAACAGGTGCAATTCGTCGACCAGAACAACAGCGGCCTTCTTTCCGCCAACTGTGTTCTGGTCAGCAGCGACTACCTTCAAGGTCGCTCCCGATTCGCGGTGCGTGATCGTTCTAACATGGTCCTGAACATGCAGCAGCGCGCTCAACTCCTCGTCGTGCTTGACCATATCCCGGGCTGGGGCATACGCATTATTTGCCACCTCAATGGTGGGTGCCAAAATGATGAACTCTGCGGACTGCCGCCAATTACGGATCAATACGGTCAGCATGATTGCAGCGGCAATCGTGCTTTTAGCGTTCTTCTTGCTGATGAGCAGGAAGAACTCCTTTATTAGACGCTCCCCGGTATCCGCGTTGTATGCACCGAAAATGGCGCTTCCTAAATCATCAATCCATGGGGCACATGACTCACTGATCAGCGGGCTACCTGGAGCATCCACAATGCGAAGGTCGCCCATGACCTGCATGCACGCCCGGGCTTCGTCAGGAAACAGTGGCGCAAAAGGCACGAGCGACTGGCGATTTACAATCTTCGTTTCCCAATCTGGGCAACTGGTACTCCAGACGGGCTCGCTCATTTATTTCACCGATCTCAGTTGAGGTGGTGCGGCAGCACCAAACTTACCCTTGCTCGCCGATTTCGCGGCCTGGTCCTTTTCTTCCTTCTTGCCGCCCTCGCCTTTGCGCTGATGTACGAAAGGCATCAAGGCTTTAGCGGCATCAACTCTCAACTTCGGCTCAGTGCTGAAGTCGTTCATGGTGGCCAACAAGAAATCTTTCGGGTCGGAAAATGACAGCACCCTGGCGGCATCAAATGAGAACGCTTCGGCGCTCTCATCCAGATCAAGGGGTGCCTGCCTGGGCACCTGAGCGGGTGCCCCACCATTAACATTCTTGTTAACGGGGGCGTCTGCCAATGCAGCCATTACCATTGGATGCTTTGCCAGTCTCGATCCTGCGACCGAAGCGCTGGAAGCTGCGTATCCTGCGGCTATTGCCGCGTCACGATTGGACGCACCTCTCCTAACAGCCTCGACAAATGCGCGCTGTTTGGTTGTTAACGCCATTAACAAAAAACCTGTGAGGGGGAAAAAATCTCTACATGAGGTTGGGGGCGGTGTCCTGTGTGAAAGGCTCTACGGTTTTGACCCGCCCCATGGGGTACTGGCGTGCCACAACAGGTCAAACGACATTGATTCTCATTGGTGAGACTCAAGCAGTCAACCCGTGCGACCTGAGCCCTCTGCCGACTCAGAAGCAGTCTTCAACTTGTGGCAGGGGATGCAGAGGGCCTGGAGGTTCGCGTCATCATCTGAACCACCCTTTGCCCGGTTGACGATGTGATCAACCTCAAGTTCCTGCGTGATAAGGCCGCAGGCCTGGCATGTGTAGTTGTCACGCAGAAGAATCGCCGCACGGATACGCCGCCACGGGCGACCACCGCGACCAGATCCCCAGCCGGCAGCCGCTTCAGGTGCAACAGGCAAAGCGAAGGGCCTGCTTTCTGCCGCGCACATGCGCGGCTTAATGGTAGACAGCCTGCCCATCACTCCACCTCAATCGTGAACCCGTAGCGCACCAGCCAATCAATGAAGCCAGAATCGATCTCGTTCCTACCAGTGAACCAGTACCACACCACCGCACAGCTGATTAGTGGCATAACCCACCAACTGAGCCTGGTCTTCAGCGTTAAATTGATCTGAGCCATAGCCATTATTGAATCGCTCGGTTGAGAGCTTCATCCGCCTTGTCTGCAGCCTTGGCCGCGGTGGTTGCCGCCTTCGTTGCCTTGTCGGCAGCGGTGCCAGTCTTGCGAGTTAGCTCGTCCAACAGTCGGTCACGCTCAGTCATTGCCGTGTCGTAAGCTTTGCGAATGTCCTGCACCTGATTGCTCTGTTTCTCAGCAAGAGACCAGTAGGCAGCCTGGTAGCCGAGGACCGCACCACCGCCGACCAGCACGACCGCAATAGCCCAGACCTCGGCCCGCCTCCACCACCGACGGGCGATGAATTCCAGTGCACATCTTTCCATCAGGCGATACCTCCAAGCTTGGTGCGCAGGCGATGGATCTCTTCGCTCTGCAGCGTGACGCGCTCGGTAAGCTGGCCTACCTGGCTGGTGAGTGCTTCAATCTTGCCTTCCATTCGCCCTACCGCGGCGGCAAGGTCGTTTCGTTCTTTTGCGAACTGATCGGCGCGGGCCTCAGCTTCTTTGCGAGCGGCGCGCTCCTGATTCAGTAGCTCGTTGAGCCGGCGCAGAGTGCCGATATCGGCGTTGTCCATGGCCCGATCTGTTGCATCCTTCGAGAGGAACTTGCGGAGCCAGAGCAGACCGCCAAGCACGACGGTGGCGCTACCGCCCAGCCAGGTAGCTGTGCCCGGGCCGAGATCAGTAGGATCCATCCGATACTCCAGAAACGAAAAAGCCCCGCACGGTGGCGGGGCTTGATAAGAAATTTAATCTAGCGTGTTAAATAACCTCTTTTCCCTTAACAGGACCTGAAGGTTTACCAGGCTTAGCCGGAGACAACTGACCCGTTGCAGCCGACCGAGTCACAATCTTCCCAGAAGCAGATCGCTCGCGCATCGCGTCGATGTTAATCCAAACGCCTTTGTGCGTACGCGCCGCAGCTGCATTACTCTTCAGCCCTGAGGCCTGAACAGACGTAGCAAGGATCGCTGAAGCGGCGGCAGTGTCAACAGGAGAAAACCGCTGCGACTTCTTGGTAGTGGTACGTCCGCGCTTAATAGCAAACCCTATGAGGAGCGCGATACCTACAACCCATAGAGCCATGATGGTCAGAGTCATACTTCCTCCTCAAGCATTGCCACTACGTACGATACGATGATTACAAAAAGGCTAACAACCACCATTGCGGCGCCGGATCTGATCGTATCAACATCAATAGCTTCGCCGATAATCAGTGTCGTGAAGCCCGTAACCATAAAACCGGTGCCAATACACAACAATAGATTGGTAATCCACCGGATCGTTTTACCGTTCATCAACTTCCTTGATATCAATCGATCCAGTACTGGCGCCAATGTGCAAATCCAGTATAGCAAAAAGCCCAACTCCAGGGTCGGGCTTTGCTCGCGGAAAAACCGCAAAGTAACTGAAATCTATATATCATCCCCGGTCCTGTCAAGCAGCTTGGCGGCGAATATCCAAAGCCCCATCAATCCAGGCAATACCGGCCTTCCAGAGCCCTCGCGTCTTCTCTTCCCCGAACCCCATCTTCTTGCCCATTTTTTTACCAACCTCCTTGCCGACCTCCATCAGCGATGCATTCCGAGACGTGTAGTACTTCATCAGCACCTGGCCACATTCAGGGTAACGCTTGAGCAGACGCCCCATAAGTCCATCGATCAAGAGGGCGTCGTCATCGGTGATCATCGGCGACAGGATAGTGTTCTCGCGAGACGCGCAGCACGACACACCAGAGCCCAGGACGACCCAGCGGCCCCAATGTTCCAGCAGATCCTCGGCGGTACGTTCTTTAAAGCTCGGTGTGAAGGCCATAGCTCAATCCCCTGTGTAGTTGGTGCCGCCGGCGCCGCGGCGGTTGTTCTGTTCGTATTGTTCGTGAGCACCGCCGATAACGTGGCGAGCCCTGGCGATCTCAGTGAGCGCGTCTTTCAAGCGCGCATTCAGCACGGGCACCACATCGCTTAACGGTAGCGTCTGGAGCGTGTGACCGCAGACCCAGCCAGAGCCCAGGCAGTGATCGCACTCGAGGTAGTGGAAAAGCCCGAGTCGTTCGCCCTTCCCGAGACAGGCGTTGCATTCGACGATGAACTTAAGGTCGCGCCTCTGGAGCGATCCGCGTGACTTCTTCATTTGGCCTCCTGCAACTGAGCACGAAGCCCCGAGAGTTCGGCCTCAAGCCGGGCGCACCGCTCAACCATGCCCCCAAGTGCGCCTCGGCTGCGGTGAGCCTCTTCCATATGCCCGCGACTCATCGCCACCAGGGCCAGGAACGCATTGGGTGTTGCAGACTCATAGAATTCGATCAGCGCGCCTTGAGCCGAATACATCGAACACCTGTCGCCAATGATGTCCTCGATCTCGCAACCGCCCGCTTTCGCGACTTTGGCCAGCCGGACCAACTCGGGAAGCGGGGTAAAACGTACTTGATTCGACATTTTTAAACCTCGCCTATGGTTGATTCTTGAACGACCTTGCGGCCCTTGTGTTCCGTGGCTTCCAGCGGGTTACCGGAATCTCCGAATCTAACGCCCGTCAACCCGTGGATCAGGTCAAAACCCCGCTGATCTAGATGCGCGTGCCACTTCTCCAGAGCATCACGCTTGCGGCCCATCACGTCAGACTGGATGTACACCTTCACGTTGTGGCCCATGGCGTGGTTGATCAGCAGCTCACCGATCAGGTGGTCGATACCGATATCAGCCCAGCCAGTCCTGGCCACCTTGCGCAGGTCGTGGCTTGTCCACTCACCCTTGCCCAGGCGCGTGAACACGGCACTGGCTTGGCCTTCGCTCAGTGGCTTGCCGTTGCGAGCCGGGAACACATACTGGCCGTCGTAACCATTGACGTACTGCCAGTCACGGTAACGCTTCAGGATTTCGCACATCTGCTCGGTCAGCGGCAGGTGATGCTCGACGCCGGTCTTTGTGTGGTCGCCAGGGATAAACCACTCGCGCTCAGCCAGGCTGATGTGCGGCCACTGGGTCAACCGGCTCTCACCGATGCGAGTGCCATGGCACAGCATCAACAGGGCCAGCATGGCGTCACGCGGAGCCGAGACGAATACGTCGGCCAGCTGCTCGAGCAAGTCAGGAAGCTGGACCCCTCGCAGTCGAGACGGCTTGATCCCGACCTTGGCCTTGGAGAAGTCGCTGAATTTGATGCCGGCCATGGGGTTGGAGGCGATCAGGCCAAGCTTGAACGCCTGACGGAAGGCCAGGGCCAACAGCTGGAACACCAGGCGCACGTAATCGATGGACAAAGTCTCCTGCAGTGGCCACATCAACTGGCTGTCCAGTGTGGCCCTGTCGACTCCACTCAATGGCATGTCGCCCAGTCGCGGGATCAGGTGGCACTTGATAGCCGAGGCGCCGGTTTTCTTGCGCTTGCTCGACAGATTGCGATCGCGAGCCATGCGCTCGGCGTACCAGGACAGCAGCTCACCGACGGTGGCCCACTTCGACAGACTGGAACCCTCGCCCGCTTCCAGGCGCAGGCGAATGGCCGGGAGTGCCGCGACCACCTGCTTGGTGTTCAGGTCGGGGTAGCTGCCGATCAGGTTCCACTCGCGCTTTTGGACCAGGTACCAGGAAGCACGGTCGCGGGCCTTGGTAAAGCGCAGGTAAAGGCCGCGGTTGTCGGTGTCGCGTAGATCTCGCACAGAGCCGGCGGCCTGGCGCTTGATTTCGGCGTCGGTGATTTTTACGGCGGCGCTGCTCACTTCGATGCCCTCGGCCAAATGGTCAAACCACGCTCATCGCCGCTGTCATAGCAGGCACGCGCCTTTTTATGTCGGCTGTTCCAGCGCTCGATTGCGATCCGCATGACGTCAGCCACCTCGAGGTCGTAGATATCCTCGAACGTGCCGAGCGAGCATGTGTTGATGTTCGGCCCCTGAGCGCCGCAGTCATGGCACCAAACGTGCGCCTCGTATGCCTCGTCGAAGTCTTCGTTCTGCTTGCGCTCCTCGAACACCTCTTCCTGAGTAATCCAGTTGCGCGCAATGATGCATGGGGGCCCTTCACAGAACGGGCATGGGCTCATCTTGATTGGCTCGATCATGCTGCAGCCCTCGTTTGTGGTTGAAGCAGGTAGGCCCTGATCGCCTCAATGGCGTCGAAGTGCCCACGGCAGACAATGGCCAGGTAGCCCTGATCGGTCAGCGCCTGCAGGTATGCGTCTTGGGCCGGGGATACGGCAGCGTCAAAAGGCGGCTTGGCCTTGAATTCGATGTACAGGCCGAAGTACCCGCCGCGGGCCATCGGCAGCACCAAGTCGGGAACACCAGGCTTCACACCCTGCTCTTTCAGCTTGATCGCCACCAGCTTATGGCGGTGCCCACCGTTCGGAACGTGGTAGATCAGCTTCGCGGCGGCCGGATAGCGCAGACTCACCTCCCTTAACAGGGCAGACTGCTCCAGACCTTCCCGATCAATTGCCTTGGCGCGTTTCGACCCCTGACTGATCGGTTTCGTGGGAAATAGCATCAAAGCTTCACCCTCCCCTCACGAATCAAAATATCTTGAGTGCGCATGACACCCTCGGCGAGATACAGCCGGATCTCTTCTCGCGTGAGCTGCGCCGGCGCGCGAAGCCTCCCATCGGCGATGTCGTGGCAGTACCCGCACGCCCAGGCTGCTTGGAAATCATTAGGTTTCATTCCCATGCCGCAGGTACCGGCCAGTCGGTAATGTGCCAGGACGGTGGCGGAAGGCTCGCAGGAGCATCCGGGGAAGCGCACTTGGCAATCTCGGTCACGTGCGAAGTTGGTAAGCTTGCTCATCGGGCTCCCCCTGCAAGCTGGGCGCGCAGTTCAGCAATCGCGCCTCGCCCAATCTCGGGAGTGATTCGACCATCAGCCTTGGAGGGCAGCGCCTTGGGCATTGCCTGAAGCGGCAACCCATCAAGCAAGCGCCGAATAGTGATGGTGTAGTTCCGGTCAAACAGCTTGAGACTGAGCGCGGCATCAAGTTTGTTCAGGCTTTCGAAACCGCACTCTTTGGCTGTGTGCCACACTGCGTCATGGGACCATCTGCCCTGCCCCGCCATACCTGGATGCGCATTGCGCACCGCCTCCCGATGAGCGTCTTCCAGAGGCGGCAGACCAAGCATTTCCGGAGTAGGCTTGCACCACTCGATGAACTGGCCCGGGCTTGGGATGAAGTCGGAAACCTGCTTGCGAGCCCGGACCATGCCGAACTCAATTTGTCCCTGGGTGCGAATACCCTCGTCGAGGAAGGCCTGCATCCACTGAACCTTGGCAGCTCGGTAGGTCTCTTTGTCGGGCCAGGCTTGACGCCAAGCCGACCGGATTAATCGAAGCTCGGTGAAAAGGTCGTTGATGGCCACGGCCATCTGTTTGCGGCCTTCATCCTGAGGCGCTTGAATTTCGTCTGCAGGGATGAACTCCCCCGCCCTGGGATCGGCCCAGAGGCCCTGTGTCACTGTGGAGACTTGTTTCATTACGATTGCACCCCGTTCTGCCAGTCGATGTCGTCATCATCGAAATCCGATGCGGGGGCGGCCTTCTGGCGGATCGGCGTGACGTTGGAGGCGGCGCTGCGGGCCTTGTCGTTGTTCACCCACTTGACCAGCATACTCACCCACTCGGCCTGCGTGTTGACCTGGTGCTGGGGTTCGTAGTGACCAGTGAAGGCTACGCGAACTTCCTCGGTGAAGAGGTCCAGAGCCAGGCCGCGGTGAAACGCGTAAGTCGTCAGCAGCTTTTGGTCGGGTATCCAGTCGAGGGTCATCTCGCTGGGCATGCGAGGGTCGACCGGCTCAGGCGCAGAGAGAGGGTTTTTATCTTCTCTTCTCTTCTCTTCTCTAGCTAACGCATTAGTAACGCTGGCAGCGTTACTTTTACCGTTACTCGCCTTGTGGTTAGCGGCACGCTTTGCCCCTAGAGACCTGTTTTTAGCGGTCTTGCCATTGTGTCGATCAAAGTGCGGGAGGCTGATCACACCGTTGACCTCGATCATCCAGCCAACTGATTTCATGTGCTCGCAGAAATCAGTAACGCCGACGAGACGGTCGAGTAACTTTTTACTAACGCTCGGAGCGTTACCTTTTTCGGTTTGCTGATCGAACCAACCCCACACGCGCATCAGTTTTCCGATGACAGCATCCAGATCGATATCGGCCAGATCGGCAATCTGGCAGACCTCGGGCTTGTCCAGGGTGGTGAGTTCGAATTTGATCCAATCGCCAGCCATTACTTGACCTCCTGAAGAAGCTCGGCCAATCGAGCAAGGCCTTTTGGGGTTACGAGGGGTTGAAAAGCGGCACGGTCAGCGCCGGTTTCCTCATCTGGAGTAAGCGCTGTGACCTTGTGCACCAAATAGCCTCGGGTGATCTGGGGCTGGTATGCAGTCCAGCGCTTGGAACCGCCTCGTTGGAATATCCAGCGGCGTGCGCTCATCAACTGGAAGAGCTTCCCGGGCGGAACCTGGAGCTGTTTGGCTGCATCACTTATGCAAATGGCACCCCCGGCGGAGGCAAGACGCTTGATCGCGGCAACCTTCGGCGCCTGATCGAGGATCACCAGCCGGAGAGATTGGTTTTCCTTTGCCTGATCGGCTGCGGCTTGCAAGGCATCGGCATAGGTCGCGGGAATTAGGAACTGTTCAGCCCTCGCCTCCAGCTCCTGCCAGCGGTCAATGATCCTGGCGCGCAACTCGACGCTGTAGCCCGAGACCACCACCAGGGTGTCACGATGGGAAAGCAGAAACTCACGATAGACCTGGCCGTTCTGCGGGTGGACGTAGGGGGTGTCGTTTGAGGAAACGACACCCTTGGCGACCAGGCTACGCACTGTTTTAAGGACGTTGTCATGCGTGCTGCCGGTGAGTTCGGCGATCTCGCGGGAAGACATGGTGTGACATGACACCTTTGGAGAATCAGCAAAAGGTGTCACGACATGGCGGGTATTGCCTGGAACTGTGTTCATGTTCATAATGGCCCCACTGTGTTTTACAAGTTGTTGAAAGGACCGCCCTGCCAGGCGGTTTTTTTATGCCTGCGATTCAGGCGTTATGGGTGTCCGGCGCAGCCGTGGTAGCTTTTTGATTCCACACGAAAAGGCCTCGGAGGCCGGACAAATGAAAAAGAAGGAAATCAACTATCAATTGATGTTTGGAAAGGCGATAGACGACCAGGATGAGGTTGTGCGTGGCCTTCCAAGAACATGGGAAAGCTACGACTCTCGGGTGGTACGCCTGGCATTTGGCACATACAAACTTCAATGCTTTTGCGAGCGGTTGATCGTTCGCTACGAAAGTCCATGGATGGAGTTCAGCCCCCTTGAAGCAGGACGTCTGTACTTGCTCAACAAGCATCATTGGTCACCGCAGCATGTTCAGGAGTTGGGGCTTCCCGACCTTCTTCTGTTGCTTCATGAGGAACTGACAGAGATGAAGCTGAATCAGGAAGAGTGGAAACCTGTGCAAGAATGGGCTTCTCACATGAGCTGTTATCCCGCGCTCGCAAAATCAGCCCCCAATCCTTAACGACTGGCAGCACTCTTTCGACCGAAGGGTCCAGGAAAGAAACCCTGGGTCCTTTCGGTTTGAAGAAACGGGCTATCGCGTCAATCATCTCTATTCCCTTCCTATGTACTGTATGAATTAACAGCTACTCCAGAATCTCTAGCTGCCTTCCCCCGCTTCAGCAGAAAATGTTCCCATCGACTTCGGTCTTGTTCGGATTTGCTTCCGCCAACAGCCAGGACGCATCGAACGGCTTGCCTTTGGCGGCCGCCAGCGCAGAGATCCTTTCTGCGTATCGCGTCTCCCCGGTGTACTCGGTACGCGGCAGGCAGTCCGCAGTCAGCCACTTATAAACAGCGCGCGGAGACTTCCCGCACGCAAGGGCAACCACCGGAACGCCGCCGGCATCATCAATTGATTTCTTGAGCGGGCTCATGTGGCCTCCAAGTAAAATATGAACTTGCGGTACATGTTATGTCGGAACTGAAAGTACATGCAAGGGCATGCGATATTGAACCTATGGTTCAAATAGAAGAGTTACGTGCCGCTTTCGCCTCCCGCCTCAAAAAATCTGTTGCCGCAAAAGGCATCGATCAGTGGGGAGTAGGCGCACGGCTGTCGGAAATCGCTAAAGTCACTCCAAAAGCGGCGAGTAAATGGCTGAACGGCGAGGCGATGCCAGGCCCTGCCAAAATGAAAGCTATCGCTGAGGCGCTCGATGTGAGAATTGAGTGGTTGCAGCATGGGGCTGGCGATGAGCCGGGCCATTCCAGCTTACGTATAGCCAAAGACTCAGCTGGCGCAGATGCGCCATCCGCCGCCGATCTGGTGCGCGACATGCTTGAAAAACACGGAAAGGGTTTATCAAAAGAGGTGCGCCAACGCATTGCGTCCGCAGCAAATGAACCCGCGAGCAACGTGATCACCGTCGACTTCTCTCGCCCCGGCCAGGTCGGTGATGAGGTGTGGATCGCACACTACGACGTGCGCGCCGCGATGGGCGGCGGGCAGATCCCGCACGAATACCCGGAAATGCTTCAGGACATACGGGTCAGCCCGAAGCATCTGCGCGACCTCGGCCTCACGTTCAAAGAACACTTCCACCTGAAGATGATCACCGGGTGGGGCCAGTCTATGGCGCCGACGATCAAGGATCGTGACCCGCTGCTCGTGGACATCACGATCCGAGAGTTCACAGGCGACGGCATCTACCTCTTCTCCCACGACGACATGCTGTACGTGAAGCGCCTACAGAAGAAAGGTAAAGACCGCTTCAAGATGATCTCGGACAACAAGCACCATGATCCGGAAGACATACGAGTGGATGACACGCACATCCTGGCCCGAGTGCTTTACGTCTGGAACGGACAACCGGTATAGGTCTCGATTTCACCAAGTGATGACGAAGCAGGTAGGTTGAAAAACGGATTATGGAGGGAGCCTATAAATGAGTGGAAAGCCCGAGTCAAAGCCTAAACGCCTAACGATGTTTGCGGTAGATTCTGCGGACTTTGCAAGATTCCTTATAGCAAAAGGCGCGGACTTGGATGAACATTGCTCGGTTTGTCATGGGGAAGATTGGACTATCCTTTGTCCGGACGACGACGGACCAACGCTCCGCCTCGGCATGCCTGTGCGAAACAGGCCTGAAATGTTTTATCTCTCCACCTTTGGATATTTTTGTACCAACTGCGGTTATATGCGCACGCATCTGGCTTCAACCGTTCATGAATGGGTGGAAAAAAATCCAAGGCCTGACTCAGATTTGATCGACGACGATAACGATTCAGCTGGGGAATCCAGCGATGAGTAAGACGACGAACAAATTTGTAACAGCGAATGATATAAAATATCATTTCGAAACCTGCACCAATTTTTCGGGGATAAATCCAAAGTCGAGGCCCCTGACGGCAGACCATGTTGATGACAATAGACCTCGGACGAGTGATACTCGGCAAATGAATGACATAACGCGGGACGAGCTAAGGTCAACCCTATCCAGCATTGAAGACCGGATGGATAAGCGTATTGAGCGCATGGAAAGGGACGGCGAAAGGCGTTCAGAAGAGTATCGCAAAGAGCTTGCGTTGCGTGATGAGCAGCTGAAACGTGAATTCGATCTGAGACAAGAATCGTTTCGAAATGAACAGCTCGCTAGAGATGCAGCGTTGGCCGAAAAATTTTCAGGTTTTCTAGCAGCACAATCGGAACGCGATAAAGCGCTAGAAAAAGTGTCAGAATCGCGTTTTGACCGGATCGAAAAAGACGTAAGCTCCATCAAAGCAGACACGAAAAAAGTGGGTGAGGATGTCAATGGCATTAAGGTTACGATGGGTAAATATCTGGGCGGAGCGATTGTAATTGGAGCCATCGCTTCAGCATTGCTCGGAGTCGCTCTGAGGTACGTATTTACACTATCTGGCTCCTAGAGCCTTAATCACGTTGAATTGAAGCCCGCAAATATGCGGGCTTTTTCATACTTGTCAGAAAGGCGCCGCCTCTTCTTCTGGCTCAAACTCAACCTCTCCCCTTCCAGCCGCATCCACTTCTTGCTGTTCCCACCTCACCGTCACACTGCCATCGTCATTGAGCGTCAACTCAAGCTCGTCAGTTTCGGCGATCACACTCAATACCTCCTCCCACTCCCGATCCCCATCGGTATCCAGGCGATGAATCGTCACCCAGCGCTGCGCCTGCGCCACCGGGTGATTAATCATCGATGAGACGCGCAACCCTAGACGCATCATTCCGCTCATTTCTTCTCGTGCTACCTGTGTCGCCTGCTTATTAGCCATAAAATTACCTCCCACCTACATGCTGTATATCCGTACAGTTATGACCCGAGCATAGCGAACCGTAGGTTCAGCGTAAATGCCATTTCATCCTCCAGCCTCATCCCTCCAAAGCTGAACCACATAAAATTATGTACTTTTGGTACTTGACCAAATATGAACCTGTAGTTCATATTTACCCCATCGCAGCGACGCATAGCCACTGCGAACCGCTCTTTAACAGTTAAGGACCTTCGCAGATCGATCCCCGGCAACGGGCACAGCGCGAACAATAAATTCGATCTCCATGCCAGCTCTGGAACTGGATATCGCGGGAGAACCCGCCGACTCGACGCCGAGCGAATGTCAGCTGATCAGAAGCACAGGGTCAGCCACAGGAGCAGAGCCAAGAGGCGCACCAAGGTCGCCACCTACCAGATCCAAGATGAGGGTTTTCACTGGCAAGGCGTGGACGGGTGACACAACGGGTGCGAACTGGATTCAGTCCAGGTGGTAATCAAGGCGCACGATCAAAAGTAATCGCCCGGCCGGCAGTGGCGAGTAACACCGGCAGCAAGACCAGAGTCAAGAATTAGCGATCCCGATATCCTCGGCTGGGAACGCCGGACCTCATGCACCCTGCCCCACTCAACCAGGGCATTCAGAGCTGTAGCGTGCATGTTGTAAGGACCTGTGATCCACGGCGAAAAAATGCTGTTTGACGCTGTGAGTAGGAAGCTCGAAGCCCACTCCGAAGACGACCGGCCAGCCCTGCAATCAGCGGCGGGTAACTGGCCAACACCGATGACGCAACAACCTCGGTCTGACGCCAGTAGCGTGACCGGGGGTTTCACCGATAGGTCTTGGCAGCAGGGCCTAACGGGAAACCAACCGGGAGTCACAACGATGGACGCAACAATCATCAGCGGCGCATGGAAGGGTCATCTCGGCCGCGGCCTTGCGCCGCGAGAACTTCAGTATCTGATGTCCGCTGCCCAGGGCAAGACAGCAAAAGAGATTGCCAGACAGTACGACGTAGCGGCCTGCACCGTGGCCAAGCGACTTTCCTGCGCCATGTTCAAGCTGGGCGTGAGCCGCCAGACGGCAATGGTTGCCGAGGCAATGCGTCGGCAAATTATTTCCCCGATGTGCTTTGTCCTGGCCAGCCTGATCGCCATGCACGCAATGATCGGTGACGACGCGATGCGCCGTGATCGCCGTGTACTGGAGCGCCGTACCGCCCAAGTGCGGATGGTTCGCCGTGCCGAGCAGCCCGTGCTGCTTGCCTGATTCAACCACCAGAGGATCCATCCATGAAGCACTCAGCAGCAATAGCTCAACTCGAAATCCACGCTTCCAACTGCGAGAACAACGCAGTTATCCAGGAGCGCGAAGGCCAACACAAAAACGCCGCAGCAAATCGCATCAACGCCGCCGACTACCGGCAGGCAATCGCAGCACTCCAGGCGGAATAAGCATCACTGCTGCACCTTGGCGACAGGGTGCAGCGGGATGTAACCCAACCCAGAGGAATCACCATGTTAGGCAAATTGTTCGGCAAGAAATCCGGCCAGGCCCGCGCAGCAGTCGCCAAGCTGGCCAACCGCGACCTGATGGAAGCGGTGGTGTACGGCTCGATTTACGTTGCGGCCGCCGACGGCGACCTTGAAGACAGCGAGCTGTCGAAGATCGAAACCATCCTCAGCAACAACCCGGCGCTCCAGGGGTTCGGCGCTGAGCTGTCCAACACGATCGACCGCGCCAAGACCGACTTCAAGTCGGGCGCTCGCATCCTCCGCCAGAATGCCGAAAAAGAGCTGGGCGACCTGGCCCACTCGCCGGCCGAGGCGCTGACCGTCCTCAACGTCATGCTGACGGTGGCAGAGGCCGACGGCGAGATCGAGCCCGCCGAGATGACCGCACTGGAGCGTAGCGCCAAGCTGCTCGGCCTGAACCTCAAAGACCACCTGTAATGCCGGGGTTCACAGAGCTGGTGAAGCGTCTGCGTGCGCTTCTCATCGTCGCTCTGCTCATCGGCGTGGTGCTGATCGATTCAGTGTCTCGAATCATCAGCATGTGCGCCGACGGGTTCCTTGCGGTGCTGATCCTGCTTCTGATCTGGCCGCTGATCAAACAACGCTGAGCATCACTTCTGCCCATTCAATGAGTGGGCATCGGGATGACAATCGAGGATCAACCATGAACAAAGAAGAGATTTACGACAGCCAGATCAGCCCGCTCATTCAGCAGATCATCGCGATTTCTAGAGAGCATGGCATCGCGATGTTCGCGAGCTTCAACATCGCCCACGATGGGGAAGGCCCTGACGGCGAGGACTGCAGCAGTCTTACCTGTACATCTCACATCCCAGACGGCGACGAGGTGTTCGACCAGCGCTTCAGCAAGTGCGCCGTGATCGTCCAGCGTGGTGGACATCATGCGGTCGGAATGAGCATCACCACCGAACACTCCGACGGATCGAAGACCCTGACTGCGGTGATCTGAACAACCAGCGCCACGACAGCCTGTCGTTAACTGCCCGATCCTCTCTATGAGAGCGCATCGGAAGTCACACGGTACCGCGAAAGCGCCAGCCGGCATCCGGGAGAAAGGGGCAGATTCAGCTTGTAGAGTGATCCGCCGCGCGAGTAAGGCATTGACCCCGGCTATGTGTGACTTCCGATGCGGACGACCAATACCGCCATGCGGCCACCTGCATCCAAACCCAACCGGAGACTCAAATGCTCCTACTGTTCCTGATCGGCGCAGCGCTCAGCCATACGCGGCCAGAACCGCAATCTGAAAGCGGCCTGCCACCCGATCCCGTGCGCTTCCACCGCGAGCGGTGGCGAATATCCGTCGGGGTCTCAGCGTTCTGGCGCTGACGGTCCCGCCAAAAACTCAAACTACTGCATCCGTGAAAGGCCCGAACGTCCAACGGGCCTTTCTTTTGCGCGCCTTTATCCGTCAGCACCCTCCCCTTGGCCCACCGGCAACCACCAGGCGTTCCGGGTGCTGACGAATAAACGCAACCACAACCAAGGAGTCGGCATGAACTCAGCCATCCAACAAAGCCAAGCCGTTCTGCAGGCCCTGCGGGATCGTGTTTCGCTATCAACTTCGGAGATGTACCAGATGATCGGTCGCGAAGAACCAGTGAAGGCACCACGCTTCAACGTGGTGCCACTCGGCAAGAACTTGTTCGACGTGGTCGAGCGCTCAACTGGCGCTTCCCGCGGAGCCCGTACCGGGCACGACGGAGCTTGTCAGTACGCCGATCAGCTCGAGCGCAATGCCGACTTCTTCGGCGCCGCCAGAGCAACTTCGCGGCGCTTCGGATGGATGCTTGTTCGCTGGACCGCTGTTACGTCCGCCGCGCTGGTGTTGTTCGCCTACTTCGGTGCTCAGCCATGATCGGCGTACCAATGCCAAACCCGCGTGACGCGATCATCAGGGACTTGAACCAGCAGCTGGAGCAGTTCTTTGGCTCTGGCAAGACCGTCCAACAGATCGCGTCAGGCGTCAGTGCTGAGGCTCCTCACTTGGGCACCACGGCTCATCACGAAAAGCTGCGTGCCGAACGTGACCGACTGGCACCTGCCGTGCGCGAACAAGCCTTGGCGGGGAAGACTGCCGCCGAGGCAGCAAAGGCCACGGGCATGCATGTCAAGCGCGCCAAGTTGATCGCCCAGGAAAACAAATTCAAGTTCGCCGACGACCTATGAGGCGAGTCAGCAAGATCACTGCCTCACGGCGCAGACCAGCATGGCTGGCACTCCCGGCAAGCGGAATCGAAGGGGTGGGCTATGGCCAAGTCTCCAACCGAACGGAAGCGCGACCAGCGCGAGCGGGACAAGCTGAGCAAGTCGGAAAAGGAAGCAGCCCTCCTGTCACGCCAGATTGTCACGAAGCTCTATCACAACGATGACGCAGCACTAAAGCGGGTCATGTCCAGGACCAAGATCACCGAAGAGCAGGACCTGATTTCCCGATTCATTCGCGGCGCTGACCGCATGACCGACGAGCAACTGGCGGATCATATTCGAATTACGTGACATGACGCCGTGACACACAACCACCCTACTCGCTGCATCCGGCACCCCGGAGGGCGGCGCTTACCCCGGAGCAAGCCCATGACCAAGCAAGCAAAGCAAACCATCGCCGCTTCTGAACTCCCCGAGCGTGGCCAACCTCTGGCCGGCGGCGTATTCGTAACCCGCTACTGGCTCAACGGCGTAGAGCGCGCATTGATCCAGCTTCCTGACGAACTCAGCGGCCCCTGGGGCGAGTATGGCGTGAAGATCGAAGGCGCCGACAGCTACAGCGATGGCGAAGCGAACACCCGCGCCATGGCCGAGGCCGGCAGCCTGATCGCCATTAAGGCTCTGGAGCTGGGAGGCCACATCCCGTCTTGCCTTGAAGGGCAACTGGTGATGTCGGCCAAGGCTGATGGCCTGGTGGAGCTGCGCGAAGATCGCTATCACTGGTTGAGTACGCAGCGCTCCGCCTACCACGCCTACAGCATGGCCTTTGAAGGTGGCTGGCTCCTCTACTACGACGAGAGCTACGAGCGGCTCGCGCGCCCTGTCCGCAGCCTCCCTATTCAGTAATTCATTCCTTCAATCGTTTTTCGCAGGTGATTCCCGGGAGCGCCAGGACGGCGCTCAGACCAGAAGCTCGTCGGGAAGCGCCGGCTACCTGCACCCTTATCTCGCTCACAGGAGCATCCCATGCAAGCAAATCAACTGACCACCTACACCCGAGGCGATCTGGTTATCAGCAGCCCGGATGAAGCGGTGGTGCTGAAACTGGCGACACTGGCGATCGCCTCCGCACCGGCTTTTGCTCCAAGCGGCATCCCGGCCATCGGCGAATACTGGCCCGGCGAAGGCGGCGTGAACGGCGGCCTGTTCCCTGGCGGCGACAAGCCCTACTACCTCATCGTGCCGACGGGCGCAGATGCCGAGGCCAATCTTGAGTGGGGCGGCTACGGCCAGGAACTCGACGGTGCCAAATCCCCATGGGATGGCCAGGCAAACACCGCTTACCTGGCAAGCAGCAACCGGGAGCACGACCACCCTGCCGCCCAGTTCTGCGCCGCATTCGAGCGCGAAGGACACAAAGACTTCTATCTGATGGCCCGCCGTGAGGCGTCCTTCCTCGAAATCACCGTGCCCCAGGTGTTCACCCAGGCTTACCACTGGACCAGCTCGCAGCGCTCCGCCTACGGCGCCTACAGCATGGACTTTGAAGATGGCTGGCTCTTCTACTACGACGAGTACGACGAGCGGCTCGCGCGCCCTGTCCGCAGAAAGTTTATTTGATCATTCAATTCTTCATTCATGGGTGCGATAGCACCCTCGCTTTTCAGGAGGCCAGGGATGGCACTGCATACGGATTTGGAAATCCACAAGGTGGCCGAGGAGTTGCTCGGCCTTTCGCTTGACCTGGTGCGCAATATCCCGCGCGACCTGAAACAGGTTGTCGGGGCAAAGATCCGGGATGAATGCTTGCAGGTCCTGGTGCTGATCGGCCGGGCGAACATGACCCGGGAGAAGCTGCCTCACATCAACCTCCTGCTCGAAAGCATTTGGATGCTGAACTACCTGCTGCGCGCCCTCACCAATCGAGGGTTGATCAGCAAGGGGCAGCACGCCAAGGCAATGAAGATGACGGCCTCTGTAGGCCGACAGGCAAATGCCTGGAAGAAGTCCGCAACCGCGCCCGCTGCTTGAGGGTCAAGGCCCTCTTGACTGTGCGCCAAATCTGGTCGAGCCGCTGACCTATGGGTCACCGCCATGCGCACAACAGATACCGCCGGTCTAAAGCGTCCGCGTAGGTCTCGCGCAGTTTCCAAGCTGATCGGCTATGCCTTCGGTTTGGCGATGTAGATAGCTCGACAGGTCGCAGCGCTCCGCCAACAACGCCTACAACATGGACTTTGAAGATGGCTGGCTCAACAACAACGACAAGAACAACGAGCGGCTCGCGCGCCCTGTCCGCAGATTTAAGTGTTGCTCCCTTCCAGTTCGAGGATCTAGTCCTGGCTTACTACGACTGTCGACGCAACAAGCGGAATTCCGCGAGCGCCCGACTGTTCGAGAAGGACATGGAGATCAACTTGCTGGAGCTGTACGACGACCTGACTGCCGGCACTTACCGGCCAGGCCGATCTATCTGTTTCGTGGTCACCCGACCGAAAGCCCGGGAAGTATGGGCAGCAGCCTTTCGGGACCGCGTCGTCCACCACCTGCTTTACAACCATGTGGCACCGCGCTTCTACGCCAGCTTCATAGCGGACAGTTGTGCATGCATTCCAGGGCGCGGCACGCTGTACGCCGCTAAGCGCCTTGAGTCGAAGATCCGCAGCGCCTCGCAAAACTGGTCGAAGCCGATCTTTTACCTCAAGTGCGACCTGGCCAACTTCTTCGTCGCCATCGACAAGGCGGTATTGCGCAAGCAGCTGGAAGCCAGGATCACCGAACCCTGGTGGCTGGCTCTGGCAACGCAGATCCTCATGCATGACCCGCGCGAGAATTACGAAACCCGCAGCCCGGCGCACCTGTTCAACCGGGTGCCGCAGCACAAGCGCCTGGTCGCTCAACCCGCCCACCTCGGCCTGCCGATCGGCAACCTGTCGTCGCAGTTCTTCGCCAACGTCTACCTCGATGCCCTGGACCAGTTCGCCAAGCATACGCTGCGCGCCAAGCACTACATCCGGTACGTCGACGACTTCGTGTTCCTGCATGAGTCACCGCAGCAGTTGAACCAGTGGCTGGCCGAGGTCGAAGCGTTCCTGCCAAGACTCGGCGCCAAGCTGAACCCCACGAAGACCATCCTTCAGCCCGTGGATCGCGGCGTCGACTTCGTTGGCCACGTCATCAAGCCCTGGCGACGTACCACCCGCAAGCGATCCCTGGTCCAGGTGCTAAAGCGAACAGCTGCGGCGCCGGCCGAGGATCTACGCGAGACCGCCAACAGTTACTTCGGCCTGCTCAGCCAGGCCAGCCACAGCCATACGGACCGGGCAGCACTCGCCCGCGTCGTGCTGAAGCGCGGCCATGTAGTGAACGGCTCGCTGACCAAGACCTACCCGAAGAAATAGCCAAACTGGAAACCACTTATGACCACACACAACATCGTCAGTCTGAGCGGTGGAAAGGACAGCGTCGCCACCGGTTTGGTGGCTCAGGCATTGGAAGTGCCAAACTTGCAAGGCGTCTTCGCCGATACAGGCCACGAGCATGAACAGACCTACGAATATGTTCGCTACCTCGAAACGGTGTTCGAATTCCCGATTCGCCGAGTCAGGGCGGATTTCACGGAACAGATTGCGAGAAAACGCCGTTACGTCGAAGTAACCTGGCGCAAACAGGACGTTCCGGAAAGTATCGTACAAGCGGCGCTTGACGTGCTTTATCCGACCGGCATCCCGTTTCTTGACCTTTGCATCTGGAAAGGCCGGTTCCCAAGCACAAAAGTTCGTTTCTGTACCGAAGAGCTCAAGCGAAACCCGATCATCGAGCAAGTATTTTTCCCGCTGATGAGTCCAGAAAACATGGTTATTTCATGGCAGGGCGTGCGAGCGGACGAATCGATTGATCGTCGATTCCTACCGGAGTGTGACGAGGTCGGCGGCGGGCTATTCAACTATCGGCCCATCCTGAAATGGGATGTAGCGGCAGTTTTTGAAGCTCATCGCTATGCCGGGATCAAGCCGAACCCGCTATACCTGCAAGGCGCAGGTCGAGTGGGATGCATGCCGTGCGTCAACTGCGGCAAGGACGAACTCCGGGAGATAGGGGCGCGCTGGCCCAAAGAGGTGGCGCGGGTTCGAGAGTGGGAGCGCCTGGTTAGCTTGGCCAGCAAGCGCGGATCATCCACTTTCTTCACTGCCACCAACGACCCGACAGTCCACAAGCGCGACGACATCGACTTCAAGACTCACGGCATAGACCGAATGATCGAATGGGCCAACACAATGCGCGGAGGCCGGGAGTTCGACATGCTGAAGATGATCGATCGGGCAGACGCTCCGACAAAGTGCGCCAGCGCCTACGGACTGTGCGAAACCTACAAGAAAATCCCCATCTCGCTTCTCGATGACGCCACCTGACCCGCCCTCTCCTATTGCGCTGACGCCTTTTCAATAAGTCGAGTTGCGAGATTGATCCCGTGTCGTCTGGCATCGTCGAAGCTGTTGAATTTCGACACCTCTTGGAAAAACTGAACATCGTCCTCGGCGAACTTTATGTGGATTCGCACACCCCTCGGAACATCGTCGCTCGCATCTCCCCAAATGAAGTCCACCTTCGCCTCAGTACCGTTCGGGTGGATGTAATCGACTGGATATGGCCGGTCAACGGGCAAAGTCATGTCGCTCTCCTTGAGCCGGCCCAATGCCGGACCGACAGAAATACCCCACTTAAACAAATCACGCCAGCCGGCGAGGATCCCCTATGCCCGATATCACCTACGGCTCTGTGTGCTCCGGCATCGAGGCTGCAACACAAGCGTGGCACCCGCTAGGCATGCGCGCCGCCTGGTTCGCTGAGATTGAGCCGTTCCCCTCGGCGGTCCTTGCCCACCACTACTCCGATGTGCCGAACCACGGTGACATGACCAAGCTGGCCGCCCTAGTGCTGGCCGGTAAGATCCTGGCGCCGGATGTGCTGGTCGGTGGCACCCCCTGCCAAGACTTCAGCGTTGCCGGTATGCGAGCGGGTCTCGGTGGTGAGCGAGGGCAACTGACAATCAAATTCGTGGAGTTAGCAGATGCAATTGACCATGTTCGAACCGCAAGAGGAGAAGCTGAGTGCGTCCTTACCTGGGAGAACGTCCCCGGCGTCCTCAGCGACAAAGGGAACGCCTTCGGATGCTTTCTTGGCGCGCTTGCTGGGGAAGACTGCGAGCTGCAGCCTTCAGGGAAAAAATGGCAGGACGCTGGTTGTGTGTATGGACCCAAAAGAACAATCGCGTGGCGGGCCCTGGACGCCCAATATTTCGGCTTGGCCCAACGACGCCGTCGTGTGTTCGTTGTCGCAAGTGCTCGAGACGGGTTCGATCCCACCGAGGTACTTTTTGAGCGCGAAGGCGTGCGCCGGGATACTGCGCCGCGCCGAAGCGAGGGGCAAGACGTTGCCGGGACCATTGCGGGTGGCGCTCGAAAGAACGGCGGATATAGCGCCGACGACATCCCTCACGTAACAGCCGCTTTAACGACTAGCCCGTATGGTGACCATGAGTCGAGAGAATCCCTTCTGGTGTTCGGAGGGAACAATACCAGTGGCCCAATTGAGGTGGCTCCAGCACGTAATGCATGTGCCAGTGCCAGCGGAAGGATGGACTTCGAAAGCGAGGCATTCGTTGTCACCGGCACGCTCCAGGCCGGTGGCAAGGCGGCTGGCAGCGCAACCCAACAGGATGCCGAATCAGGCTTGCTTGTGGTTCACGGCACACAAGACCCTGGTGTCAGCGAAAGGCTTGCCTTTGCCCTGGGCCGGAACAACGGCCAGGAAAACGCGGTACTGGCCTTCTCCTGCAAGGACCACGGCCACGATGCTGGAACTATTTCTCCCACTCTGCGCGCCATGAATCACTCAGGCAGCCACGCCAACGCCGGCGGCCAGGTAGCTGTGTGCATCACTGGCGATATCACCCACACGCTGAAAGCCGAAGGATTCGACGGTAGTGAAGACGGCACAGGGCGCGGACAGCCGATAGTTGCATGTCGCGAAGTGGCACAAACGCTGACCTGCAATTACGGGAAGCAGGTCGACAACACTGATTCAGCCCTGGGGCCCAACGTAGTGTCCTCTGCCAGTTCAGTTCGCCGCCTCACACCGCGAGAGTGCGAACGCCTTCAGGGCTTCCCCGACGACTACACGCGCATCCCTTGGCGCGGAAGGGTTTGGGGTTTGTGCCCGGACGGCCCGCGCTACAAAGCAATCGGCAACAGCAAGGCCGTCACCGTGGTTCGCTGGATTGGCCGGCGCCTTCTGCTTCAGCTTTAGGCTCGATCAGCAATCAGCTTCGCCCCGACCTCGCGCCCAGCCAGCTGCGCCAGACCACGATCCACATAGGTCCGATCACCCGCAACAACTGGCACCACCACTTCGCCACCACGCTTTACCTCGACGTTGATACGCCAAGTCTCCCGGCCTTCCTCGTCCTTGTCGCACTCCATGTAGTTCCAGACCTGAAAACCTTCGATCTCATCGTAAATATCGTGCTTGGTCATGGTCCTGCCCGCTTGAAGGAAGGGGCCATCGTAGCACTCCAAATTCAATCACGATCTGGCAGGGGTAAATTCTATTTACCCTGCTTAGCTTTATTCCACTCCTGTTTAAGGATGTGCTGACACCATTCAACAACAGTCTGACATGACCTTTTAGCAGAGCCTCCAGCCTTGTCGCACTCGATTGCTGCCTCATCTACAGCTTTCAATAGCTCCTGGGAGTCAATCTCCTCAGGATTTAACAGCAGTTCAATTTTTGATTTTAGCCTAGCAACTTCCTTCATGGCCTGGATGTGCGAGTTCACCCAATCAAGATGCATCTGGTGGGCTAGTTCTGGTTCAGCGTTGAGTTTATACGTGTAGCTTGGCTTCGCAGATTCCCAATAAGTATTGAGCCGCTGCACATTGAGAGCCTCAGACACGAAACTAGAACAAGTATCACGGAGATCATTTATCCAGGCTTGCCGGCTCGACTTTAGCGAGTTTTTTTCAGCAACGGACTCCTGACTGATGATGGTTTTGTTTATCGAGCGGTCCTGATGCTCAAGTGTCTTGTTTAAATTCTCTGTTTGCTGTCGAGAATTTTCGTTAGAGGTGCGAACCGATAACCATGTCCCTAAGCCGAAAATAAAGATAGTTACAGCAAAGCCAATCAAGGTTGGGTAATCCACTCCTGACTCGATCACTAACTTCGGAAGGTGCGCCAAGTACACCACTGAGTTCTCGTAATTCATACCAACTCCTTCGGAAATAGACAAACGCTACCCCACTCGCAGGCAGAATGCCATTACTGACAAGGCCCTCCTATATGCCCACAGAAAACCGAAACCACCCAGACGACCACGAAGCCATCGAGCGCCTGAATCAGAACTATGTAGGCAAGATTGAACGCTTCTCGGATGAGCTGATGACTTTCCAAGACGCGGCCTATGCCATGGGCCTGGATCGCGGCAAGCAACTCGCCAGCAGGCAAGGCGTCACCCTGCAGGCCAGCCGCTCAAATCGCGTTTACGTGGCTGGACCGATGACGGGTATTGAGGACTTCAACTACCCAGCCTTCAATTCCGTAGCTGATCGACTGCGGGGCTTGGGCTACGAAGTCGAGAACCCTGCAGATCACGGCATCGTCGAGGGAGCCCAGTGGGCCGATTACATGGCCTACGACCTTACCCGCCTGGGCCTTTGCGGAATGATCGCCCTGCTTCCGGACTGGGAGCATTCAAAGGGCGCCCGCCTGGAAGTCCTGATCGCCGAACGCCTCGGCATGACGGTTGTGAATGCCCATGATCTGGTAACGAGGAACGTATCGTGAGAAACGTAAAAACGCGTGAAGGCTTTGAGTTCTGGGACAAGCTAAATGCTTTGCCGCGATACGCCTTCCTGCTTTCGCCATCCGGCAAGTCGATTCAGAAGTTCGAAGACCAAGCCATGGGAAACTGGATCGATGTGCACGAGGCGCAAAAGGTCGTTGACCAGGCGCAGGATGAGATCAACCAGTTCCGCGCCGAGCGTGACGCCCTGCAACAGCGCCTGCCCACGCTGAAACGGTAATCGCCAAAGCCACCCGCTAACCAACTTCAGCCGCCCGGCGCGGCAAGGAAAAACCATGTTCGCAACAAAACTCACCCTGCTAATGCTGGTGGTCGTGCTGTACGCGTCTGGCAGCCTCTGCTGGTTCTTCTGGATCGGCCCCGAGCTTCTCATGGATGGCGGCAGCAGCGATCTGCTCAAGGCGTTCGCCGGCACCTGCGCCTGGATGCTGGTCAGCTTTGGCTTGGCCATTCACATAATCAAGAAAGCGCGCCCCACGGCGGGCGGCGGGAGGTAGGTATGGCCAAAGTCCTGGCGCAAATTACGGTCAAGCTGCCGCGCCTCATGGAGGCCGGAGAGTATAGGAAACTGCGGTACGTCGGCGGAAAGCCGAGCCTACAGCAGTTGAAGAAATGGATCGAGGAAGGCGAAGTGATTGGAGAGGTAAAAGGCGGGATGCATTTCGTCGATGTGCAGGCCGCCGTCATGGGGTCAAACGACCCGCTGCTGGCCAAGATGCTGGAGATAGGCTGATGGCCGCACGTCCCCGCACGCTGCAAAACAGAAAGCTGCCGCCAAACCTTTACCCGAACGGGAAGTATTGGCGATATCGCAATCCGGTCACCGGCGTCATGACCAGCATCAACCGCCCACTGGAGGAAGCAATCAAGCTGGCGCGTGCTGCCAACCTCAAGTTCGCTGAACTGGTCGTTGATGACGGGTCGCTGCTGGCCGTTCTGACCGGAGACCGACTGCCCATGGTGAGTAACCTCCTGAAGCGCTTTGAAGAGGAATGGTTGCCGGACCGGTCATACGCCGCACGCACCCTTGAGGAAATCAAGTTCAAGCTCGAGCGGTACAGGCAGGATCTGGGCGACCGACTGATAGGCCAGCTGGACGTGCTGGCCATGGCCGAATACCTCGACAACTTCAGCAACAACGCCTACACGAAGCACCGCGGGCTGTGGGTGCAGATATTCGCCTTTGCAGTGGCCAAGGGCCTGGCCGAGCGCAACAACGCCGAACTCACCCTGGTGAAGAAGGAAGCGGAGAAGAGGCGGCAACGCCACACACTGGAGGGGTTGAATCTGATCATCAATGCCGCGACCACGCCGCCTTGGCTTAAGCGGGCGATCCGCCTGGCCCTGGCCAGCCTTCAGCGCCGGGAAGACATTGTCACATGGCTGAAGTCTGCTGCTGACATGGAGAAGAATACGCTCACCGTCTCGCCTGGAAAAACCCAGGGGTACGAAAACCCGGTGCACCTGAAGATAACCATGGGGGAAGCGCTGCGAGAGGTCGTCGGGGAGTGCCTGCGCTCGCCACTCGCATCGCCATACCTGATTCACTACAAACCGAAGGCCCGCCGGCGAGAGCAGATCGACGCCAAGGACCACTGGACATCGGTCACGCCGGATTACTTGACCAAAGAGTTCAGCAAAGCGAGGGACGCGGCGCACGCCTACGACCATGTGCCAGCCGGTGAGCGCCCCACTTTTCACGAGATCCGCGCATTAGGGTCATGGTTGTACGAGCAGCAAAATTTCCCACAGGAATACATCCAGGCACTCATGGGGCATGCGGACGAGAAAATGACGAAGCACTATCAGGAGGGGCACGACGAAAAGAAGATCGAGTACCTGGAGGTGGGCGCCGAATTGGCGTTCTGAGGTGGGAGTTTTGCAAAAGTTTTGCAAAAGTTTTGAAAATCGCAGAAAGCAAAAAGGGGTCACCGTTTCCGATGACCCCTTCTAGACCGCCCAGCAGAGCGGATTTTGTTTGGTAGGCGCGATTGGACTCGAACCAACGACCCCCACCATGTCAAGGTGGTGCTCTAACCAACTGAGCTACGTGCCTGCTGTGAGGCGGCATTCTACGGAATTCCAGAAGGCTGTCAACACCTTTTTTGCAGCTAAGCCTATGAATATGCGTATTTTTTATTTTCAACCCATGCACTCACGTATTGCCGGTGGCTGGCAGGGGATTTTCAAGTGCGGTAGGATCGACGCACTCGTAAAAAATATAAAACAGAGGTTCCAAGATGGCGAACACGCCCTACCCCCAATCGTATTACGCCGCGTCCGCCAATGCGGTTCCTCCGCGACCCGTTCTGCAAGGTGAAGTCGAAACCGATGTGTGTGTGATCGGTGCGGGCTATACCGGACTTTCCAGCGCATTGTTTTTGCTGGAGAACGGTTTTCGCGTGACGGTACTGGAGGCCGCCAAGGTGGGTTTTGGCGCCTCGGGCCGCAACGGCGGGCAGATCGTTAACAGCTACAGCCGTGATATCGATGTGATTGAACGCAGCGTCGGTCCCCAGCAGGCGCAGTTGCTGGGACAGATGGCATTTGAAGGCGGCAAGATCATTCGTGAGCGGGTGGCCAAATATCAAATTCAGTGCGACTTGAAGGACGGTGGCGTGTTCGCTGCGCTCAACAGCAAGCACATGGGTCACCTGGAGTCACAGAAGCGTTTGTGGGAGCGCTACGGTCACACCCAGCTTGAGTTGCTGGACGAACGCCGTATTCGCGAAGTAGTGGCGTGTGACAACTATGTCGGCGGTCTGCTGGACATGAGCGGCGGGCATATCCATCCACTCAACCTGGCACTGGGTGAAGCGGCGGCCGTGGAATCCCTCGGCGGCACGATCTATGAACAGTCGGCCGCCGTGCGCATCGAACGCGGCGCCAATCCGCTGGTGCATACGGCCGAGGGCAAGGTCAGGGCCAAGTTCATCATTGTCGCGGGCAATGCTTACCTGGGCAATCTGGTGCCCGAACTCGCAGCCAAGTCGATGCCTTGCGGTACACAGGTCATCACCACGGCGCCGCTGGGGGATGAGTTGGCCAAGACCTTGTTGCCGCAGGACTACTGTGTCGAGGACTGCAATTACCTGCTCGACTACTACCGCCTCACCAGCGACAAGCGCCTGATCTTCGGGGGTGGCGTGGTCTATGGCGCACGGGATCCGGCCAATATTGAAGCGATCATCCGACCGAAGATGCTCAAGGCCTTCCCGCAGTTGAAGGACGTGAAGATTGACTACGCCTGGACCGGTAATTTCCTGCTGACTTTGTCGCGCCTGCCGCAGGTCGGTCGCCTGGGGGACAACATTTATTACTCCCAGGGCTGCAGCGGTCATGGCGTGACGTACACCCACCTGGCGGGCAAAGTACTGGCGGAGGCGCTGAGAGGCCAAGCAGAGCGTTTTGATGCGTTTGCCGGCCTGCCGCACTATCCGTTCCCGGGCGGGCAACTGTTGCGTACGCCATTTGCAGCAATGGGAGCTTGGTATTACGGGCTGCGGGACAAGCTGGGATTCTGATCCATCTGCTGGAGCCGGGTGACCGGCTCCAATGGATAGGCAAATCGCACAAACAAAAAACCCCGGTCTTTCGACCAGGGTCTTTGCTATCGGATCAAAGAAGCCAGTGGCTTTCTTTGCGCTTCAAGGCGTTCAGTGGGCCTTGGAGCAGATATGGCGCAGCGGACGGGACTCGAACCCGCGACCCCCGGCGTGACAGGCCGGTATTCTAACCGACTGAACTACCGCTGCGTATCGCTTGACCGGCTGAGCATTCGCTCTCAACCGTCTTTAAACATCTGACTGATCAACCTTGGCTGTTCAATCTCAACCCCGACAAGTCAGGCCTGGAAAATATGGCGCAGCGGACGGGACTCGAACCCGCGACCCCCGGCGTGACAGGCCGGTATTCTAACCGACTGAACTACCGCTGCGCGTCGGTGCAACCTTAACGTTGCGTCTTGCCCTGAAGCAAAACTCTCAAGAAGTGGTGGGTGATGACGGGATCGAACCGCCGACCCTCTGCTTGTAAGGCAGATGCTCTCCCAGCTGAGCTAATCACCCTTTGCTTCGTTGAGGCCGCGAAATTTACGCAGGTAGCGGACCTAAGTCAATAGCAGGATTGGTTTTTTTTCAAAAACAGCGGTAAGTTGCAAGCTTCACGCTACAAGTCAAAAACCAACACAAATCAGCCTTCTCTTGAAGCTTGAAGCTTGCACTTACACATAAACCATTTTCTTGCTCATACCGCCATCGACGACAAATTCCTGTCCGGTGACAAACCCTGCGTGACGCGACAGCAACCACGCCACCATCGATGCCACGTCCTCGACGGTTCCCACCCTCCCCGCCGGATGCTGGGCGTGATCAGCCTCGGTCAGCGGCTCCGCGCGCCGGGCAGCGGGGTCACGGGCATCGATCCAGCCGGGGCTGACCGCATTGACCCGCACTTCTGGCCCCAGACTGATTGCCAGGGCATGCGTCAGTGCCAGCAGGCCTCCCTTGCTCGCGGCGTACGCTTCGGTATCCGGTTCCGACTGTCGCGCCCGGGTCGAGCCCAGGTTGACGATAGCGCCGCCATGGGCGCGCAAATAAGGCGCACAGTGCTTGGCCAACAACATCGGACCACTGAGATTTACCGCCAGCACGCGATTCCAGTAAGCCAGGTCCAGGCTTTCCAGGGTGATATTGCGCGGGTCAGCCACGGCCGCGTTGCACACCAGGGCATCCAGGCGACCGAACTGTCCAAGCACTTCGGCAACCCCAAGGGCGACCTGCTGCTCATCAGCCACGTCCATGGTGATAAACCAGGCATTCTCCCCCAGCACCTTGGAGACTTTAGCGCCGCGCTCGCGATCCAGATCCGTCAATACCACTTGCCAGCCGTCACTGATCAACCAGGCAGCGATGCCCAAGCCGATGCCGCGCGCCGCGCCGGTAACCAGCGCGACCCGGCCATTACTGGACCCGCCAGCCCCTTGAGACCACTCAATCACAAGGCGGCCAGCCCGCGGGCCAGGTCGGCCTGCAAGTCAGCCACATCCTCCAGCCCCACCGCGACGCGAATCAGGCTGTCACGGATACCGGCCGCTTCACGCTCTTGCGGCGCGAGACGACCGTGGGAAGTGGTACTCGGATGGGTAATGGTGGTTTTGCTGTCACCCAGGTTAGCGGTGATGGAGATCAAGCGCGTGGCATCGATGAAGCGCCAGGCGCCCTCTTTGCCGCCCTTGACCTCAAAACTCACCACCGCCCCAAAACCGCGCTGCTGGCGCTGGGCCAAAGCGTGTTGCGGATGACTTTTCAGGCCAGCGTAATGGACTTTCTCGATCCCGTCCTGCTGCTCCAGCCACTCGGCCAGCGCCTGGGCGTTGGCGCAATGTGCCTTCATCCGCAGGTTCAGGGTTTCCAGGCCCTTGAGAAAGATCCAGGCGTTGAACGGGCTCAGCGTCGGCCCGGCCGTGCGCAAGAAACCCACGATTTCCTTCATTTGCTCGCCCCGACCGGCAACCACGCCGCCCATGCAGCGCCCTTGGCCGTCGATGAACTTGGTCGCCGAATGCACCACGATATCGGCCCCCAGCTTCAGCGGCTGCTGCAATGCCGGTGTGCAGAAGCAATTATCGACCACCAGCATTGCGCCTTTGGCGTGCGCCACTTCCGCGAGGGCGGCAATGTCCACCAATTCCGCCAACGGGTTGGACGGCGACTCGACAAACAGCAACTTGGTATTGGCCTTGATAGCCGCGCCCCAGCCAGACAGGTCCGCCAGCGGCACGTAATCGACCTCGATACCAAAGCGCTTGAAGTACTTCTCGAACAGACTGATGGTCGAGCCAAACACGCTGCGCGACACCAACACATGGTCGCCAGCACTGCACAGGCTCATGACCACCGCCAGGATGGCTGCCATGCCGGTTGCCGTTGCGACGGCTTGCTCAGCCCCTTCCAGCGCGGCGATACGCTCTTCGAACGCGCGCACGGTCGGGTTGGTGTAGCGGGAGTAAACATTGCCCGGCACTTCGCCGGCAAAACGCGCCGCGGCATCCGCCGCCGTGCGGAACACATAGCTGGAAGTGAAAAACATCGGCTCACCGTGCTCGCCTTCCGGCGTACGGTGCTGGCCGGCGCGCACAGCCAGGGTGTCGAAAGCCACGCCATCGAGGTCGCTGTCCAAGCGACCGGCATCCCATTCCTGACTCATGCTGCCACTCCTTTAACTCGATTCTTTATTGAAGATGCAAAACCGGCCCCTCAGGGCCGGCGTCTACTCAGTTGTTATACAGATCGATGATCGCGCTGACCGCCTGGGTCTTGATCTTGGAAGAGTCGTTTCGCGCCTGCTCGATCTTGTCCAGGTAAGCTTCGTCGACGTCACCGGTCACGTATTTACCATCGAAGACGGCGCAATCGAACTGGTCAATCTTGATCTTGCCGCCACCGACCGCTTCGATCAAGTCGGGAAGGTCCTGGTAAATCAACCAGTCGGCACCGATCAGGTCAGCAACATCCTGGGTCGAACGATTATGGGCGATCAGTTCATGGGCGCTCGGCATGTCGATGCCGTAGACGTTCGGGTAGCGAACGGCAGGCGCCGCGGAACAGAAGTACACGTTCTTCGCGCCGGCTTCGCGGGCCATCTGGATGATCTGTTTGCAGGTGGTGCCGCGCACGATGGAATCGTCCACCAGCATCACGTTCTTGCCACGGAACTCCAGCTCAATGGCATTGAGCTTCTGGCGCACCGACTTCTTGCGAGCCGCCTGGCCCGGCATGATGAACGTCCGGCCAATGTAACGGTTCTTGACGAAACCCTCACGGAACTTGACGCCCAAGTGGTTAGCCAATTCCAGGGCGGCCGTACGGCTGGTATCCGGAATCGGGATCACCACGTCGATGTCGTGCTCGGGGCGTTCGCGCAGGATCTTCTCGGCCAGCTTCTCGCCCATGCGCAGACGCGCCTTGTACACCGAGACACCGTCGATGATCGAGTCCGGGCGCGCCAGGTAAACGTGTTCGAAGATGCACGGCGTGAGTTTCGGGCTGACCGCGCACTGACGCGTGTGAAGCTTGCCGTCCTCGGTGATATAAACCGCTTCGCCCGGCGCCAGATCACGGATCAGGGTGAAGCCCAGCACGTCCAGGGACACGCTTTCGGAGGCAATCATGTATTCGACGCCTTCGTCAGTGTGACGCTGGCCGAATACGATAGGACGAATGCCGTGGGGATCACGGAAACCGACAATGCCGTAACCGGTGATCATTGCCACGACCGCATAACCACCGACGCACCGATTGTGTACGTCGGTCACCGCGGCGAACACGTCTTCTTCGGTTGGCTGCAACTTGCCGCGCTGGGCCAGTTCGTGAGCAAACACGTTGAGCAGGACTTCCGAATCGGAACTGGTGTTGACGTGACGCAAGTCAGATTCGTAAATCTCCTTGGCCAATTGCTCAACGTTGGTCAGGTTGCCGTTGTGCGCCAACGTGATGCCATAAGGCGAGTTGACGTAAAACGGCTGGGCTTCGGCCGAGGTTGAGCTACCGGCAGTCGGGTAACGCACATGGCCAATGCCCATGTGCCCGACGAGGCGCTGCATGTGACGCTGATGAAACACGTCACGCACCAGACCATTGTCCTTGCGCAGGAATAACCGGCCGTCGTGGCTGGTCACAATACCGGCAGCGTCCTGGCCGCGGTGCTGGAGGACGGTTAGCGCGTCATACAGCGCCTGATTGACGTTCGACTTACCGACGATACCGACGATGCCACACATGCGACGCAACCCCTACTTAATGAATCTTGACTGAACACAGCTTACTGAGGCGTGTTGCCCGGCAAGAGGTGTTCCTTGAACGGAATATCAGCGGGTACGCTGACTCCGCTGGCCAGCCACTGACTGCTCCACCCCAATATGAGGTTTTTGGACCAGTCTGCAACCAATAGAAATTTTGGCACGAGACTCGACTCCTGCCACCATGCATCCTGCTGTACCGGGCCCAGGCTCAAAAGCCCGACCGCCACGACCACCAGCAGTGCGCCACGCGCCGCGCCGAAGACCATGCCGAGAAATCGATCGGTCCCGGAGAGGCCGGTGACACGTATCAATTCGCCGATAAGATAGTTGACCATTGCTCCCACCAGCAGCGTGGCGATGAACATAATGGCGCAGCCCGCAATGACGCGGGCCGAAGGTGTTTCGATATAGCCGGCAAGGTACACGGCCAGGGAGCCGCCAAACATCCAGGCTACGACTCCTGCAACGATCCAGGTCAGCAACGACAACGCTTCTTTTACGAAGCCGCGACTTAGACTGATCAAAGCGGAGATGGCGACGATTGCAACGATCGCCCAGTCAACCCAGGTAAATGGCACAGTGCAGCCTACGGACGGATAAGGCGGCGCATTTTAGCAGAGCGTCGGGCTATCGGTAAGCGGTGATTGTCGGCGCCCTGTAAATCAGTAGTTTGTGGCGAGCCAGGCGCATTTCAAGAGCCCAAAAACCAATGTGGGAGCAGGTTTCCCCACTCCCACATTCAAATCGTGTTGCCAACCGGAGCCAGCAATCGCTCAACCGCGCTCGGGCTGGAACCGGGTGACGAAACCCTTCAGGTTCTGCTGACGACTCAGCAAGTCACGCAGACGGTCTGCCTCGGCACGCTCGATCAGCGGGCCGACAAACACCCGGTTCTTGCCATCCACGGTGCGGATATAAGCGTTGTATCCCTGGCTGCGCAGGGTTTTCTGCAAGGCTTCGGCGCTGTCGCGATTGGCCAGGCTGGCGAGCTGCACGGACCAACTGATCGGCAGGCCATTGGGATCGATACGGCTCTGCCCGACATCCGGCTTGCCTGGCGCGGCAGGCTGCGGGGCTACAGGCTTGGGTGCCGGGACGGGCGCTGCCGGCTTGGCCGCCACCGCCGGGGCCGGCTCCACGACCGGAACACTCGGCTGCACCGGCATCGACGGTGCCTGTTGCTCGGCGATTTCTTCGTCGCTGGGCACGGGCTCCTGCGGTAACGCCTGAGGCTCAGGCACTATCACCGGCTCAACCTGAACCTGAGGCATCGTCGGCACCTGAGGCGCGGACGGTGCATCGACGACGACCTGGCGCTGCTCGTCCTGGCGGGAAAACAACATGGGCAGGAAGATCACTGCCAACGCCACCAGAACCAGGGCTCCAACCATTCGCTGCTTATATGCGCTATCCAGTAATGCCATGTGCAGCTTCCTCCGTGGAGCGCCGGGCCAACCATTCAAGCGCCTCGGCAACACAATAAAATGATCCGAACAACAGAATTTCGTCTTCGGCCGTTGCCACCGCACACTGCGCCTCCAGTGCCGCGATCACGCTTGCATGGGACGCTATCGTCGCGCCAAGGTTCTGCAACGCGACCTGCAACTCAGCCGCCGGACGCGTGCGCGGGGTATCCAGCGGTGCAACAGCCCACGCCTGGACACAGCCTAGCAACGGCGCAACCACGCCTTCCAGATCTTTGTCGGACAACAACCCGAACACCGCCAGACGCCGCCCTGCCGGCGATCGAGCCGACAAGCGGTGAGCCAGGTATCCAGCGGCATGAGGGTTGTGCCCGACATCCAGTAACAGATTCAGACGCTTACCCTGCCACTCGAACGAACGGTGATCAAGACGCCCGACGACCCGCGTACGCTGCAAGGTATCGGCAATCTGCTGCGAATTCCACGGCAAATCCAGCAGCAGATAGGCTTGCAGGGCAAGCGCGGCATTTTCCATCGGCAGGTCCAGCAGCGGCAGTTCGCGCAATTCGACCAACTGCCCCCGCGCATCGTGACCGCGCCATGACCAATGTGCTTTCTGCAGTTCCAGGGAAAAGTCACGCCCGCGCAGGAAAAACGCACAATCCAGCTCACGGACTTTATCCAGCAGCGTCTGGGGCGGGTCCAGATCACCGCACAGCGCGGGCTTGCCCTGACGGAAGATCCCGGCCTTCTCGTAGGCCACGGACTCTCGGGTATCACCCAGGTAGTCAGTGTGATCGACGCCGATACTGGTCACCAGCGCCAGGTCGGCGTCCACCACATTGACGGTGTCCAGGCGCCCACCGAGGCCGACTTCCAGCACCACGGCATCCAGTTGCGCGCGCTCAAACAGCCAGAACGCCGCCAAAGTGCCCATTTCGAAATAGGTCAGGGAAATTTCGCCACGCCCGGCGTCAAGTGCCGCGAAGGCTTCACACAACTGCTCATCAGTGGCTTCGACACCATTGAGTTGCACACGCTCGTTGTAGCGCAGCAAGTGCGGCGAGCTATAAACGCCAACCTTCAACCCCTGAGCCTGCAACAACGCCGCGACAAAGGCACAGGTAGAACCTTTGCCATTGGTGCCGGTGACCGTGATCACCCGCGGCGCGGGCTTGCCCAACCCAAGGCGGGCCGCTACCTGTTGCGAGCGCTCCAGGCCCATGTCGATGGCTGACGGATGCAACTGCTCAAGGTAGGCGAGCCATTCGCCCAGGGTGCGTTGGGTCATAGGTTTGCAGGGGCCGGAGGCACCACGATAGGCTCGACCGTCGGCGCGACGTATTCAGGCGTCGGCAGCCCCATCATTTGCGCCAGCAGGTTACCCAGGCGCGGACGCAGCTCGGAACGGGCGATAATCATGTCGATCGCACCGTGCTCCAGCAGGAATTCGCTGCGCTGGAAGCCTTCCGGCAGTTTTTCGCGCACGGTTTGCTCGATCACGCGCGGGCCGGCAAAGCCGATCAGCGCCTTGGGTTCACCGACGATCACGTCACCCAGCATTGCCAGGCTGGCGGAAACACCACCGTAGACCGGGTCGGTCAGCACGGAGATGAAGGGGATGCCTTCTTCACGCAGGCGCGCCAACACCGCGGAGGTCTTGGCCATTTGCATCAGCGAGATCAGCGCTTCCTGCATCCGCGCGCCACCGGAAGCGGCGAAGCAGATCATTGGGCAGCGGTTTTCCAGGGCATGGTTGGCGGCACGCACGAAGCGCTCACCGACGATGGCACCCATGGAACCGCCCATGAAAGAAAACTCAAACGCCGACACCACCACGGGCATGCCCAGCAGCTTGCCACTGACGGAAATCAACGCGTCCTTCTCGCCGGTCTGCTTTTGCGCAGCGGTCAGTCGGTCCTTGTACTTCTTGCCGTCACGGAACTTGAGGCGATCCACCGGTTCCAGGTCAGCACCCAGCTCGGCACGGCCATCGGCATCGAGGAAGATGTCGATACGGGCACGGGCGCCGATACGCATGTGGTGGTTGCACTTGGGGCAAACGTCCAGGGTCTTTTCCAGTTCGGGACGGTACAACACCGCGTCGCAGGATGGACACTTGTGCCAAAGACCTTCAGGGACCGAGCTTTTCTTCACCTCGGAACGCATGATCGAGGGGATCAGTTTGTCTACTAACCAGTTGCTCATGCTTTCTTTCTCCAGTACCGGTGGCTTGAACACAGCCCCGCGTATGCCCTTGAGCTAAATTCATTGATGTGGCGATAACCGATCCGGGACGGGGTCAGACGTTCGACCAGCCATTTCCCGTATCAGCCCTCAGCCTTCCAGACAACCCGCCAGTGCGCGGCTGCCACTTCTATTGAGCGCCGCCCAAAGGCAACGCCGAGCTGTTTTACACAGTGGTAGTTACTGACGGCGGCAACCCGCCAGCCGTCACATCAAGCCACCGCTGCTGCGCACTGCCTGCATAAATGCTTGAATCCTGACGTGATCCTTGATGCCCTTGGACTGTTCCACCCCGCCGCTGACATCGACGGCGTAAGGACGAACCTGGGCAATCGCCTGCGCCACATTGTCGGCGGACAAGCCACCGGCGAGGATGATCGGTTTGTTCAACCCTTTGGGGATCAACGACCAATCGAACGCTTGGCCGGTGCCGCCCGGCACCCCTTCGACATAAGCGTCGAGCAGGATCCCGCTGGCCCCGGCGTATACCGCGCAACTGGCCGCGATATCGTCACCCGCCTTGACCCGCAGCGCCTTGATGTAAGGGCGGTGATAGCCTTCGCACTGCTCCGGGGTTTCGTCGCCATGGAACTGCAACAAATCCAGTGGCACGGCGTCGAGGGTTTCATTCAGCTCACAGGCGCTGGCGTTGACGAAAAGCCCAACGGTCGTCACGAACGGCGGCAAGCCGGCAATGATCGCCCGAGCTTGCTGCGCCGTTACCGCACGCGGGCTTTTGGCGTAGAACACAAAACCGATGGCATCGGCCCCCGCCTCGACCGCAGCCAATGCATCTTCCATGCGGGTAATCCCGCAAATCTTGCTGCGAACGGCTGACATGTCGTGGGAACCTCACGGGTTATCCGGGAAAGCCCCGGATGGTAACAAATGCTTTTCCGGGCGTCAGCCGTCAAGTTCGGTGAAACCGGTCAAGAAGTGTGGCCCGATAAAACGCTCCGGCAGCTCGAACTCATCGCGGTACTCCACCTCCACCAGGTACAGCCCGAACGGGTGGGCCGTGACGCCGCCGGTGCGACGGATGCGACTGTCCAGCACCTCCTTCGCCCAGTCAACCGGACGCTCGCCGGTGCCGATTGTCATCAGCACCCCGGCAATGTTGCGCACCATGTGATGCAGGAAGGCGCCCGCACGGATATCCAGGACAATCATCTTGCCGTGACGGGTCACTCGCAGGTGATGGACTTCCTTGATCGGCGACTTGGCCTGGCATTGACCGGCCCGAAACGCGCTAAAATCATGCACGCCCACCAGGTGCCGGGCCGCCGCCGCCATGCGCTCGACATCCAGCGGACGGTGGTTCCAGGTAATTTCTTGGTTCAAGTGCGCCGGACGGATCTGATCGTTGTAGATCACATAGCGGTAGCGCCGGGCAATCGCCTTGAAGCGCGCATGGAAGTGCGCCGGCATCACTTTGGCCCAACTGACGCTTATATCGTGGGGCAGATTGATATTGGCACCCATGACCCATGCCTTCATCGAACGCTCGGCTTGGGTATCAAAATGCACCACCTGCCCGCAGGCATGCACGCCAGCGTCGGTACGTCCGGCACACATCAGCGACACCGGCGAGTCTGCGACTTTCGACAGGGCCTTTTCCAGCGTTTCCTGGACGGTCGCCACGCCTGAGGCCTGACGCTGCCAGCCACGGTAGCGCGAGCCTTTGTATTCCACGCCCAAGGCGATTCTGAAAAAGCCGGCGGCCGCCATTTCGGCGGCCGCGTTATCTATATTTGCCAAGAACTGAGAGCCTGATGAGTTGCGCAAAGGCGGCCATTATAAGGCTGTCCGGCCTCAACGCCATGTCTCAGGCGGTTTTAGTTGGCGGCATCGACAAAAACGGCAGCCCGAAGGCTGCCGCAGTGTTCAACCCAGTCAATCAAGCCAGGCGGCTGAGCATTTCCTTGGCTTCGCTTTTCTGACCATCATCGCCTTCAGCCAGCACTTCGGAGAGGATGTCCCGCGCGCCGTCGGCATCCCCCATGTCGATATAGGCTTGGGCCAGGTCCAGCTTGGTGGCCACCTCATCGGTGCCGGAGAGGAAGTCGAATTCCGGCTCGTCATCGCCCGACGCCGCATCTTCAGCCGTGAAACTCGGCTCGAGCGAGGGCTGCTCAAGGCTTTGCGAGAGGCGCTCCAGCTCGGCGTTGACGTCATCCAGCTCCGACGTGAAAGCGTTCGGCTGGGCCGCGCCCGGCGCATCCATCTCATCGGCCAGAGACAAGTCGAAATCTTCCGGCAGATCGAGGTCATCCAGCGCAGCCGGCGTCAGCGTGGGCGGCTCCACCGGCGGCTGGTCCTTCATTTGATCTTCCAGGCCCGAAAGGAAGTCATCGTCTGACTGGGAGGACGGCGCATCCAGTGGCAGATCCAGGTCAAAGTCAGCCAACTCATCCCGCTCGGCCTTTGCCTCGGTCTGCTGCTGCAACACCGAATCGAAACTCAGGTCATCCACCGGCGAAGCCAGCGCTGCCGGGGAAGCGGCTTCAAGCTCGTCCAGGCTCAGGTCAACGTCCACGTCCGACGGAGCGGCCGTATGCGGTTGCGCTTCATCCTTGAGCAGGTCCTTGACGTACTGTGCATCCAGTGCGGCAGCGGCGACCGCGGCACTGACACCGGCAGCCAAGACCGCCATGGCCGGGAAACGACTTTTCAGCAGTTCGACCTGGACATGATTCTCGCCATTGGCGACCAATTGGCGCTCCTGGGTCACGAAGCCGTCTTTGTCGCCTTGCAGGCCGTAGACTTCCATCAGCTTGAGACGCAGGTCACTGCGCTTGGGCTCCAGGGTGATGGCTTCTTCCAGGATGGCGGCCGCCTGGTTCAGATGACCACGGTCCAGATGAGATTGCGCTTGGGCCAAGGCGTCGGTGGAACCGGCCTCGATGATCGGCTTGAACGCAGGTGCCATCACCGGTGCCACGACTGCAGCGGGCGGGACGGGAGCTGGAGCTGGAGCTGGAGCTGGAGCTGGAGCTGGAGCTGGAGCTGGAGCTGGAGCCAGCTTGACGCTGGCCGGCGGGACGTCAAGGCCTTCGAAACTGTCAGAGGACAGGTCTTGCTCGAGGTTCGAGGAAAACTCAGGCTCTTCGGCCAGCGCGCGCGCCATGCGCAGGTGCTTTTCTTCTTCCAGGCGCGCATTGCGATGACGGGCCCACAGCAACAGGAGCAGCAGCACCAGCAAGCCCGCAGCACCACCCACCACACCCAAGACAACCGGATTGGTCAGCAGGTCATTGAATTTGCCTTCGGTGGTAGCAGGCGCATCAGGCTCGAGCGGCGTCTCGGCGGGCGCCACGACCGGTGCAGGCGTCTCGGCGCCAGGTGCAGCGGCCACCTCGGCGGGCATCGCGGCCGGTTGTGTCGGAGCACCACCTTCAGCCTGCAACGTGGCCAACTGGTTGTTCTTGAGTTCGATCAGGCGTTGCAGCTTGTCCAACTGACTTTGCAGGTCAGCCATGCGACTTTTGAGTTCTTCGTTCTCACGCCGGGCCAAATCCAGGCTTTCCTGGGTCACCGCCAGCTGGCTGTTCAACGCCTTGGTGTCGCCCGCCGCGCCTTTGGCACCAGCCTTCGCGGCCTCGGCCGACACCAGGCTCAGGTTATCTTTTGCGGCGGTTTGCGAAGGTGCCGCGCCCGCCTGATCACGCTTGGTCGCGTCCAGCTGCTGACGCCCCGCAACCTGTTGCGCACCACCACGGCGCCCTTCGCGCCAGGCCGCGTTCTGCGCTCTCACCTCGGCAATCGCCTGAGGTTGCGCCAGGCTGGTGCTTTGCACCGGATCGGGCAGGCGCAAGACCTGGCCCGCCTTCATGCGGTTGATATTGCCGTCGAGAAAAGCGTTCGGGTTCAGCGCCTGGATGGCCAGCATCGTCTGCTGAATCGATCCGCCATTGCGGTGCTCGGCGGCGATTTCCCACAGCGTGTCGCGAGAATTCGTGGTGTATTCATCAGCCTTGCTCACCGCGGGCGCAGCGAGGCGCGCGGTCGGTGTGCTGGTGGCCTGCGGCTCCTGGTCAAACTTGGCGGGATCCAGCAAGACGCTGTAATCACGCATCAAGCGGCCGTTAGGCCATTGCACCTGCAACAGGAAACGCACATAGGAATCCGGCAGCGGCTTGCTGGAGGTGACACGCACCACGCTACGGCCGTTGGGATTGAGCACCGGCGTAAACGTCAGTTCATCGAGGAACGCCTGGCGATCGACACCGGCATCCACAAAAGCCTGGGTGGACGCCAGGCTGGGGACGATATCGGAGGCGGTCAGGCCACCTACATCCAGCAGTTCGATCTCCACCGACAGCGGCTGGTTCAGCTTCGACTTGAGGGTCATTTCCCCCAGCTGCAGCGCATGCGCCATACCGGAGGACAGCGCCGAGGCGGCCGCTATTGCTAACACCAGTTTGCGAACTTGAACCATAGCCTCATCCTTTGTCTGAACACTCCCCGGCTCGCGAGAAGGTTGATTACCGCTGCCATTCGGCATGGCGAGCCGATAAGTCACCGACGCGCAATTTTTCCTGCATGCTGCCAAGCATAGCGCTTGGCTAGAATCAATCTACAAATTGCTGCCAAGTATCTTTTACACAAGACCTTTTATCAACAACTGCGCCAGTTGTACGGCATTCAGTGCGGCACCTTTGCGTACGTTATCTGACGTCAGCCACAGATTTAGTTCCGCCAAGTCGTCAATCCCGGCGCGGACCCGGCCGACGTAGACCACATCCTGACCGACCGCATCGCCAACAGCCGTAGGGTAATCGCCCTCCTCCACCAGCTCGACGCCGGGTGCCGACTCCAGCACGCGGTTGACGGCGGCGAGGTCGAGATTCGCCCCCAACTGCAGTGACACACTCAAGCTATCGCCAAAAAACACCGGGGCTTGAACGCAAGTGGCCGAAATCTTCAGCAAAGGTAATCCAAGCACAGCGCGCAGCTCGTGAACCAGGCGCTTTTCCAGAGAGGTATGACCCTGAGTGTCCGGGGTGCCTACTTGGGCCAATAGGTTGAAGGCCATCTGCCGATCAAAGAACTTCGGCTCCAGCGGGCGGACATTTAGCAATTCGGCGGTTTGCCGAGCCAGTTCACTGACGGCTTCGCGCCCCTGGGCCGAGACCGCGAGACTTGCAGTGACGCTGAGCCGCTGAATCTCGAGCAGGTCGCGCAGCGGCGCCAACACCACCGCCAGGTAGGTGGCGGACGGGCTTGGACTGCTGAGCTGGAAAGGTTTTTTCAGGCCCTCGAGCACCTCGGGATTGGCTTCCGGGACTACATGGGGCGCCTGATCGGCCGGCAAAGCGCCCGACAAGTCGATCAACGAACAACCGGCGGCGGTGGCGCGCGGGGCAAAGCTCAGGGTCACCGCTGGACCGGCGGCGAAGAACGCCAACTGCACGTGGCTGAAATCAAACTCATCGACTTCCCGCACCCGCACATTCTTGCCGCGAAACGGCACCGACGCGCCCGCTGACTCACTGCTGGCCAGCAAATGCAGGTTACCCACCGGAAAATCCAGCTCTTCAAGAATCTGCACCAGGGTTTCGCCAACCGTGCCGGTGGCGCCGATCACGGCGATATCAAAAGTCTGGGTCATGGAGACGGCCTCGGGCATTGCGGGGGGAGCGGCACTTTACCGGGTGGCTGGGAGTGAGGCAATTGGCCTGGGTTTTGTAGCGCCGCTGATGGCCTCATCGGGAGCAAGCCCCCTCCCACATTCAACCGAGTTCCGACTTTGGAATGGAGGCAAATGTGGGAGGGGGCTTGCTCCCGATGAGGCCTTGACCAGCAACAAAAACCCCGCGCCTGTCACCAGAGCGCGGGGTTCTCTTATTGCCTCAAGCAATCAACGCTCGAGCAGAATCCGCAGCATGCGACGCAGCGGTTCAGCGGCGCCCCACAACAGTTGGTCGCCAACGGTGAAGGCGCCCAGGTACTGGGTGCCCATATTCAATTTGCGCAGACGGCCCACCGGCACATTCAGGGTGCCGGTAACCTTGGTCGGGCTCAGCTCCTGCATGCTGGTTTCGCGGTTGTTCGGCACCAACTTGACCCACGGGTTGTGCTGGCTGATCAGCCCTTCGATATCGGCGATCGGCACGTCTTTGTTGAGTTTGATGGTCAGCGCCTGGCTGTGGCAACGCATGGCGCCAATCCGCACGCAGATGCCATCCACCGGGATCGGGCTCTTGAAGCGACCGAGGATCTTGTTGGTTTCAGCCTGCGCCTTCCACTCTTCGCGGCTCTGGCCGTTCGGCAGTTCCTTGTCGATCCAGGGGATCAGGCTACCGGCCAAGGGCACGCCGAAGTTTTCGGTCGGGTAGGCTTCGCTGCGCATGGCTTCAGCCACACGGCGGTCGATATCGAGGATGGCGCTGGCGGGATCCGCCAGTTGATCGGCGACAGCCGCGTGGGTCGCGCCCATCTGCTTGATCAGTTCGCGCATGTTCTGCGCGCCCGCGCCCGAGGCCGCCTGATACGTCATCGCACTCATCCACTCCACCAGGCCGGCTTCGAACAGGCCGCCCAGGCCCATCAGCATCAGGCTGACGGTGCAGTTGCCGCCGACGTAGTTCTTGGTGCCGGCGTCGAGCTGCTGGTCGATGACCTTACGGTTCACCGGGTCGAGGATAATCACCGCATCGTCTTGCATGCGCAGGCTGGAAGCCGCGTCGATCCAGTAGCCCTGCCAACCGGCTTCGCGCAGTTTGGGGAAGACTTCGCTGGTGTAGTCGCCACCCTGGCAGGTCAGAATGACGTCGAGGGTCTTCAGCTCTTCAATGTTGTAGGCGTCCTTGAGCGGGGCAATATCCTTGCCCACGGACGGCCCTTGGCCACCCACATTGGACGTGGTGAAAAACACCGGCTCGATAAGATCGAAATCCTGCTCTTCCAGCATCCGCTGCATGAGCACGGAACCGACCATACCGCGCCAACCGATCAGACCTACACGTTTCATCGCAACTACACCTTGTTAAAAAGTGGGCCGTCTGGCAGCAACAACTGCCAGCGGGCCGGAGAGATTACAGATTCCGCAGCGCGGCGACTACTGCGTCGCCCATTTCCTGCGTACCTACCTTGGTGCAACCCGGCGACCAAATGTCCCCGGTGCGCAACCCTTGATCAAGCACCAGGCTCACGGCTTTCTCGATGGCATCCGCGGCGTCCGCCAGATTGAAGCTGTAACGCAGCATCATCGAGACCGACAAAATGGTCGCCAGCGGGTTGGCAATGCCCTGCCCCGCGATGTCCGGCGCCGAACCGTGACACGGCTCGTACATACCTTTGTTGTGGGTGTCCAGGGATGCCGACGGCAGCATGCCGATGGAACCCGTGAGCATCGACGCCTGGTCGGACAGGATGTCGCCGAACAGGTTATCGGTGACGATCACATCAAACTGCTTCGGCGCGCGCACCAGTTGCATGGCGGCGTTGTCGACGTACATGTGGCTCAATTCGACATCCGGGTAGTCCTGGGCCACTTGCTCGACGATTTCACGCCACAACTGGCTGGAGGCCAATACGTTGGCCTTGTCCACCGAGCAGACTTTCTTGCCACGCACACGCGCCATGTCGAAACCGACACGGGCGATGCGCCGGATTTCGCTTTCGCTGTACGGCAGCGTGTCGTAGGCCTGGCGCTCGCCATTTTCCAGTTCGCGCACACCACGTGGCGAGCCGAAGTAGATACCGCCGGTCAGCTCACGGACGATCAGGATATCCAGGCCCGCCACCACTTCCGGCTTGAGGCTCGAGGCGTCGGCCAACTGCGGGTAGAGGATCGCCGGGCGCAAGTTGCCGAACAGACCCAGTTGCGCACGGATTTTCAGCAGGCCGCGCTCAGGACGGATGTCACGCTCGATCTTGTCCCATTTCGGGCCGCCCACGGCGCCCAGCAGCACCGCGTCGGCCGCGCGGGCGCGTTCCAGGGTCTCGTCAGCCAAGGGCACGCCGTGCTTGTCGATGGCCGCGCCGCCGATCACATCGTGGCTCAACTCGAAACCCAGGCTGTATTTGTCATTGGCCAGTTCCAGGACCTTGACCGCTTCGGCCATGATTTCCGGACCAATGCCATCGCCTGGAAGAATCAGAATCTGCTTGCTCATGCTTTCCTCATTTCATCGGGCGACCCGCCCACAGGCAGGTCGGGAAAAATCACTGGCGTTCGGCCCACACCACCAGCACATCGCTGCTGAAGGAACCGTCGGCTTCAATCTCGAAATAATCGCGGACTTCCTGGCCCATCGCCTGCTGCAACGCAAGAATCGCGCTGCGCAGGACCTGCGGGGTACGCATGCGTTCGACCCAGGACGTGTATTCCAGGCGCAGGCGCTGGCGACTGCTGCTGCGCACGTGCAAGCCGGCTTCGTTGAGCTGGCGCATCCACTCGCCGGCGCAATAATCGCGCACATGGCTGGTGTCGCGCAGCACTTCGACCGCTTGCAGGTAAGTGTCCAACAGCGGGCTGCCCGGCGACAAGATGTCCACGAATGCCGCCACGCCGCCGGGCTTGAGCACCCGACGTACTTCACGCAGCGCCAGGCCCAGGTCACTCCAATGGTGCGCGGAGTAGCGGCTGAACACAAAGTCGAACTCGCCATCGGCGAACGGCAGGCGCTCGGCGGCGCCACGCACCGTGGTGATGTTACCCAGCCCACGCTCCACGGCGGCGGCAGTGACCACGTCGAGCATCTGCTGCGACAGATCGTAAGCCACCACCTCCTTGACCAGCGGCGCGACATTGAAGCTCACATGACCGGCGCCGCACCCCAGATCCAGCAGTCGCGCACTGCCCTGCCCGGCCAGTTCGGCCTGTAGCAGCGCGAATTCGCTACCTTGAGCGTGGACAGCGCTGCTCAGGTAGGCCGCAGCCTGTTCGCCGAATTGTTTTTGCACGACTTGGGTGTGGGCGGTGCTGGTCATGGAAAGCTCCTTATGGTGGTAATGCTGTTCAGTTAAGCAAGTGAAGCGCCTGATACCACTTGTGTGGCGAGGGGGCTTGTCCCCCGTTGGGCTGCGTAGCAACCCCAAAGGCCTTCCCGGTCGTCCAGTCAAACTGGGGGGGGCAGGTTTGAGGGCCGCTACGCAGCCCAACGGGGGACAAGCCCCCTCGCCACAGGAGGGTGTTCGGCACGCGACTTTCTTAACTGAACAGCATTCCCTTAGGGTGGTCCTTTTTTGTAGGAGCGAGGGGACGCCTCGCTCCTACAATGGATGGTGCATTCAGTCATCAAGCATCGCGAAACAACCACGGCTGGCTCGCCCGGTGCCTGGCTTCAAAAGCGGCAATCGCTTCGCCGTCCTGCAAGGTCAGGCCGATATCGTCGAGGCCATTGATCAGGCAATGCTTGCGGAAGGCGTCCACTTCAAAGTGATAGACCTTGCCATCCGGACGGGTCACGGTCTGCGCGGCGAGGTCGACGGTCAGCTGGTAGCCCACATTGGCTTCCACTTGCTGGAACAGTTCGTCCACTTGCGCATCGGTCAAAATGATCGGCAGCAGGCCGTTCTTGAAGCTGTTGTTGAAGAAAATGTCGGCATAGCTCGGCGCAATGATGCTGCGAAAGCCATATTCTTCCAGCGCCCAGGGGGCGTGTTCACGGCTTGAGCCGCAGCCGAAGTTTTCCCGCGCCAGCAGCACGCTGGCGCCCTGGTAACGCTCGGCGTTGAGCACGAATTCCTTGTTCAGCGGGCGCTTGGAGTTGTCCTGATAGGCGTAGCCCACGTCCAGGTACCGCCACTCGTCGAACAGGTTAGGGCCGAAACCGGTGCGCTTGATCGACTTGAGGAACTGCTTGGGAATGATCTGATCGGTGTCGACGTTGGCACGGTCCAACGGCGCTACAAGACCTGTGTGTTGGGTAAAAGCTCTCATCGGGTATTCCTCAGATCAATTCACGAACGTCGATGAAACGACCGTTGACGGCGGCGGCGGCGGCCATGGCCGGACTCACCAGGTGGGTACGCCCACCGGCGCCCTGGCGCCCTTCGAAGTTACGGTTGGAGGTGGACGCGCAGTGCTCGCCCGATTCCAAGCGGTCCGGGTTCATCGCAAGGCACATGGAGCAACCCGGCTCACGCCATTCGAAACCGGCCTCGAGGAAAATCTTGTCCAGCCCTTCGGCTTCGGCTTGCGCCTTCACCAACCCCGAACCCGGCACCACGATCGCCTGTTTGATGGTCGAAGCGACTTTGCGGCCCTTGGCGATCACCGCCGCGGCGCGCAGATCCTCGATCCGCGAATTGGTGCAGGAGCCGATGAACACGCGGTCCAACTGAATGTCGGTGATCGCCTGATTGGCCTTCAAGCCCATGTATTTCAAGGCGCGCTCGATGGAACCGCGCTTGACCAGATCAGCTTCCCGAGCCGGATCCGGGACGTTTTGATCAACCGCCAAGACCATTTCCGGCGAAGTGCCCCAGCTGACTTGTGGCTTGATCTGGGCGGCGTCGAGCTTGACCACGGTGTCAAACACCGCATCAGCGTCGGAGACCAGGTCTTTCCAGGCTTCGACCGCGGCATCCCAATCGGCGCCTTGCGGTGCGAAAGGGCGACCCTTGACGTACTCGACGGTCTTTTCGTCCGCGGCCACCATGCCCACACGGGCACCGGCTTCAATCGACATATTGCAGATGGTCATGCGGCCTTCGATGGACAGGTCGCGAATCGCACTGCCGGCGAACTCGATGGCGTGGCCGTTACCGCCGGCCGTGCCGATCTTGCCAATCACGGCGAGCACGATGTCTTTGGCCGTGACGCCAAACGGCAACTGGCCTTCGACGGACACCAGCATGTTTTTCATTTTCTTTGCCACCAGACACTGGGTGGCGAACACATGTTCGACCTCGGAGGTGCCGATGCCGTGGGCCAGAGCGCCAAAGGCGCCGTGGGTCGAGGTGTGCGAGTCACCACACACCACGGTCATGCCCGGCAACGTCGCGCCCTGCTCCGGACCGATGACGTGGACGATGCCCTGACGCACGTCGTTCATCTTGAATTCGGTGATGCCGTATTCGTCGCAATAGTCATCGAGCGTCTGCACTTGCAAACGTGACACCTGGTCGGCAATCGCTTCGATACCACCCTTGCGCTCCGGCGTGGTCGGCACGTTATGGTCAGGCGTGGCGATGATCGAGTCGACGCGCCAAGGCTTGCGCCCGGCCAGGCGCAGGCCTTCGAACGCTTGTGGCGAGGTCACTTCATGGATGATGTGACGGTCGATATAGATCAGCGACGACCCGTCATCGCGCCGTTTCACTTCATGGGAATCCCAAAGCTTGTCGTAAAGCGTCTTGCCGGCCATCAGTCGGTCCTCATCAGCGTCTTTCTATGCCCTGGGCATTGAGCAGTTCAATAACCCTTTGGCTTGTGAGGCTGATGCTATGGCGTTACATTAAATAACTCAAATTCATATTTTTTATGCTTTGGATAACCTACTGGAATACGACCATGGACCTGGCCAACCTCAACGCTTTTATTGCCATCGCCGAAACCGGCAGCTTCTCGGGCGCGGGTGAGCGATTGCACTTGACTCAACCTGCCATCAGCAAGCGCATTGCGGGTCTGGAACAGCAATTGAAAGTGCGCCTGTTCGACCGACTGGGTCGTGAGGTGGGCCTGACGGAAGCCGGGCGCGCCCTTCTGCCCCGCGCCTATCAGATTCTCAATGTGCTGGATGACACCCGCCGCGCCTTGACCAATCTGACCGGGGAAGTCAGCGGTCGCTTGACCCTGGCCACCAGCCACCACATCGGCCTGCATCGCCTGCCGCCAGTCCTGCGGACGTTCACCCGTGAATATCCGAACGTGGCCCTGGATATTCAGTTTCTGGATTCAGAAGTTGCCTATGAAGAAATCCTCCATGGCCGTGCAGAGGTAGCGGTCATTACCCTTGCCCCCGAGCCTCATACGCTGGTCCGGGCCACCGCGGTCTGGGATGACCCGCTGGATTTTGTCGTGGCGCCCGAACACAGCCTGGTCAGCAACGGGAAGGTCAGCCTGACAGATATTGCCCGACACCCGGCGGTATTCCCCGGGGGCAACACCTTTACCCACCATATCGTGCATCGGTTGTTCGAGGCCCAAGGCCTGACGCCCAACATCGCCATGAGCACCAATTACCTGGAAACCATCAAGATGATGGTTTCCATCGGCCTGGCCTGGAGCGTGCTGCCGCGCACCATGCTGGATGAACAGGTGACCAGTATCGCGTTACCGGGCATACAGCTCAGTCGCCAGCTAGGCTATATCGTGCACACCGAAAGGACGCTGTCGAACGCTGCGCGGGCCTTCATGAGCCTACTGGATGCACAGGTCGATCCGACAGGGCTGTCGGTATAAAGCCTCGCGTCCCTAGATCCTGAGCCCGCGCCGAACGCCCATTGAGCCAAGGCCCTTTGATAATGCGAAACCCCGTCGACCCCACGCCACCGCTGCCGCATATCCACGCTCTGGACCCGCAGGAGGCAGAGCAACGCTGGAAAAACGCTCCGCAACTGTTGGCAGCGCTCAATGCCGCACGGCTGGGCGCCTGGAGCTGGAACATCAATAGCGGGCAGATCAGTTGGTCACGGGGCACCCAGGCGTTGTTCGGCTTCGATCCCCGGCAGCCGCTGCCCAGGAACCTGGACTATCTCGACCTGTTGCCCGATGAGGACCGGAGCCGGGTCATCCGGGCGTTTCATGCGGTATTGGCGGGGGAACCCGTTGAACATGCCATGCATCACCGCATTCAATGGCCCGACGGCAGCCAGCACTGGCTGGAAATCAATGGCAGCCTGGTATCAGACAACAGTGGGCAACGCCACATGATCGGCGTGATCCGCGAGATCACCCATCAGCGCGAACGTGAACAGGCGCTCAGTTATTCGGAAAAGCGCTTCGCTACGCTGTTTCACCTGTGCCCGAACATGGTCCTGCTGACTCGCCAGGAAGATGGCCTGATCACTGAAGCCAACCAGTATTTTGAAAGTCTGTTCGGCTGGCCGGTGGCCGACGTGATTGGGCGTACCACGCTGGAACTGGGCCTTTGGGTGCATGCCGAACAACGCTTGCAGCTGGTCAAGGCCACGCAGCGCAAAGGCGAGCCGATCACCATGGAGGTGCAATTTCGCGCCAGTAACGGGCAAGTTCATGACGGCACACTCAGCGCACAAAAAGTCGAGCTGGACGGCCGTGACTATCTGATCAGTACCTTTCTCGACACCACTCAACGCAAAAACGCCGAACAAGCCCTCAAGGACAGCCAGGAACGCCTGGACCTGGCCCTCGATTCGGCGCAAATGGGCACCTGGGACTGGCACATCCCCAGCGGGATGCTGTACGGCTCGGCACGCGCGGCACAATTGCACGGCCTGCCGCCCCACCCCTTTCATGAGTCCTTCGATGCGTTTTTTGACGGCATGCCCAATGAGGAACGCGACAACATGCGCCATGCCTATCGCACCCTGCGCGAAGGCCCGGCCGGCAATTACCAATTGACCTATCGGGTGCAACTGGAGGATGGCAGCTCGCGCTACCTGGAAAGCCGGGCCCGTCTCTATCGGGATGAGAACGGCGCACCGCTGCGCATGGCCGGTACCTTGCTGGACATCACCGACCAAGTGGAACGCGAACAGCGCTTGAGTGCCTCCGAGGAAAAGTTTGCCAGCCTGTTCCTCGCCAGTCCCGACCCGATTTGTGTCACCAGCCTGGCGACCGGGCAGTTCATCGAAATCAATCCCAGCTTCACCCAGACCTTCGGCTGGACCGCCGCGGAACTTATCGACCACAGTGCCGAGGAAATCGGTCTGTGGGATGAGTCCACCCAGCGCCTGCAACGCGTTGAACAGGTGATCCGGGAGCAGGCGCTGAACAACGTTGCGCTTATCGTCCACCACAAGAACGGCCAAAGCCTGACCTGCGTGATTGCCAGTCGCCTGATCAAGGTCGGCAACCAGCCATGCATCGTTACTACCCTGCGGGACATCACCCAACAACAGCGCTCGGAAGCCGCGCTCAAAGCCAGCGAAGAGAAATTCGCCAAGGCATTTCATTCGAGTCCCGACGCCGTCTCTATCACCGAACGCGATACCGGGCGTTACCTGGAAGTCAATGATGGTTTCTGTCGATTGACCGGTTACCGCGCCGAAGAAGCCCTTGGCCTGACGCTCTACCAGATCGGCATCTGGGCGGACGAAAACCAGCGCACGGCGTTAATGACAGAGTTGCAAGCCAACGGACGCGTGCATCACCTGGATATGTTGTGGCACAACAAACACGGGGCATTGCTGGCGGTAGAGGTGTCGGTGGAGCCGATTACCCTCAATGAAACCCCTTGCCTGCTGCTGACCGCGCGAGACGTGAGCCTGCTGAAAAACGCCCAGGCGCAGATCCGCCACCTGGCCTACCACGACCCGCTGACCAACCTGCCCAATCGCGCATTACTGATGGACCGCCTGAGCCAGCAGATCGCCTTGCTCAAGCGCCATGACTTACGCGGCGCATTGTTGTTTCTCGACCTTGACCACTTCAAGCACATCAACGACTCACTCGGCCATCCAGTGGGCGACACCGTACTGAAAATTGTCACCGCACGCCTGGAAGCCAGCGTGCGCATGGAGGACACGGTTGCACGCCTGGGAGGTGATGAGTTCGTGATATTGCTAAGCGGCCTGGAAGGTACGCGGGCGGCCGTCAGCACCCAGGTCCAGGCGCTGGCCGAGACCCTGCGCGAATTGCTCTCCGAACCGATGTTTCTCGATGGCGAGCGTTTGCAGGTCACCCCCAGCATTGGCGTAGCGCTGATTCCCGATCACGGCTCCACCCCGGCGGACCTGCTCAAACGTGCAGATATTGCCTTGTATCGGGCCAAGGACTCGGGTCGTAACGCCATCCAGATGTTCCATAACAGCATGCAACGTACAGCCAGCGAACGGCAGCGCATGGAGACCGACTTGCGCCTGGCACTCGCACGTGGCGAGTTCAGCATGCACTACCAGCCGCAAGTGGATGCTCGCGGTAATCACATCATCGGCGCCGAGGCGCTGGTGCGCTGGCAACATCCACAGCTTGGGGCACAATCACCGAGCGAATTTATCAAGGTGCTCGAGGACAGCGGCTTGATCCTCGAGGTAGGCACCTGGATCCTCGACGAAGCGTGCGCAGCTTTTGCACAATTGATTGCCGAAGGCCTTGTCGACCCGTCGAGCTTCAGCCTGTGCGTCAATATCAGTCCCCGACAGTTTCACCAGAACGATTTTGTCGAACGCGTGGAACGCTGCCTGAACCATCATCGGTTGCCGTTCACCTTGCTGAAGCTGGAAATCACCGAAGGCATTGTGATCCAGAACCTGGACGACACCATCAGCAAAATGCGCCGCCTGAAAAAACTCGGCGTCAGTTTTGCCATGGATGACTTCGGCACAGGTTATTCGTCATTGACCTACCTTAAGCGCCTGCCGGTGGATGCACTGAAGATCGATCAGTCGTTTGTACGCGACGCGACGCATGACCCCAATGATGCCGAAATCATTCGCGCCATCCTGGCCATGGCCCGCAGCCTGAACCTTGAGGTGATTGCCGAAGGCGTCGAAACCCTCGAACAACTGGAGTTCCTGCAAAAGCTGGGTTGCTACCTGTATCAAGGCTATTTGCACAGCCGGCCGCTGCCACTGGAAACCTTCAGGTTAACGCTGCTGGAAACCGCCGCTCACCTGCGCCTGACCGAGTGAGCGCGGCGGCTGATCAAACCAGCTTGATTGCCTGATAGTGATGCAAGTCCGCAGGCGGCGCGTTCCATTTTATGCCGTAGCGCTCCTCGTGGCCGCCGATCACCGCTACCGAGTGTCCGTTGTACGCCAGGGTGCCCAGTGCGCCGTCCGCCAACTCTTGCCGGGTCGCGTGACGCATATACGCAAAAAGGCCCAGGCGCCTGAACCCCTCTCCCGGCAGCTCACCATCGTTCAGGCTATCGAGCGCCGCCTTGAAACTCTTCCCTGCGCCTTCATGATTTTCCAGTTGCGCGCGTTTGGCGCTCACCGCATAGAGGAAGTTGGCATCCTTGAGCATGCCCACGTCATGCCCCTTGAACCCCGAATGTCGGGCCGCAAGCCGCAACTCGGCATGGGACACCGCCAGCGCCTTGCCGTCGCGGGTGGTCACTGCATAACCTTGGTCGGTGGCGTGTATTTCACGGTAGATGCCGAGCGGGTTCTGGCCAAACCGCATCATCGCCGCCTTGATCGCCGAGACCGTCACGCAGTTGCCTTCTACCGATTGATAAAAACCGCTCCAGATATCGGCAGGCGCTTCGCCTATGGCTTTGCTTGAAGGATAAGCAGGACTTTTGTCCACCAGGGTCGGCAGCCTTTCCCGTAAGCGCGATAAACGCTCCAGCAGCGACGAAAGCTGGATCAGCAACGCGCTTATAGTGCGTGGCAATTCCGCCGGGGCAGGCAACGGTTTTGCCAGCAGCGACCGATTCAGGCGTGCACGGTCATCGACAAGGCGCGCACGCGCGTCGGCCGCCCTCTCCGCTTCCGGCACAGCGACGATGCCAGCGTGGGGCGCCTGATCGTATAAACGGATATTCATCAGCCTGGTCTCCTCAGTTCAATACATAGCCACGGAACCCGCCTGGTGCGACCGCTTCGCTCTTGCGCCCATGCCGATCGACGGCGCCTTCGGCAAGCACGGCCCCGCGCTGAATGCCTTGCTCAAAAACGCCAATCGCATCCTTTTCCAGCACTTGATCTGGCAGCGTCATCTGCATATGGCCGACCAAGCCCAAACCTTGCAGCATACGTTTCGGGAATTCCCCCCTCAGACTGGCTTGCAGGGCGGCGTCGAAACTTGCGAAAGGCGGGTTACCCAGGCTTCCGTCTTTTTTGCGCGCAATAAACGCGGCCGTGATGAAGTGGGCATCCTTGAGCATGCCTGCGTCATCGCCGGAAAAATTCGCTGAACTCGCCACTTGCTTGAGCTGATCGCGGCTGATGTGCACCTTGTAATCATCGCGCATCACCACGTCATAGCCGTCACCGCTGGGCGTGACCTCCCTGAATACGTCCATCGGGCTTTGGCCGAATCTAAGCATCGCGGCCTTGACGGAGGCAACATGCACGCTGACGTTGTAGGTCTGGCCGAACTCCCGCGGGGACTCATATAACCCGGACCATGGTTTAAGCGGTCGTTCGCCATTTCGCCTGACGGAAAAGTCCTCAAGGACTGAGGGCGGATCGAGTTCCCGCGGTGTCACCGGGTCTATTGGCACCTGGACCGAAGGGTTTATCTGCGGCATCACGGTGTAGGGCACGGTTTCATCACCGAGCAGTTTGGTAAGCCTGCCAATGACGTCTGTCAGCAGCGTGAACAAGGACATAAGCTTCATCATGAAATCCCCCCCATCCTGCCCGTCCACCGGGCGCGTCGGTGAAGATTTAACCCCTGCAGCGGGTGGCGCGGATGGCGCGCTGTTAACGACATTATTAACTACCTTGTTTAATACTACCGGCGGCTTGTCACACGTCTGCCGCACTTGCTCTTGGAGACAAAAATGTTCACGCGAGCCCGCGGGCCTTGAAGAAATAAGCATGCTAAAAACCTTTTAGTGAAACAACGAGATCGTTAGGTTGCGCGGCGAGGTCGCAAGGTGATTAAGGGCGTAGCGATTGTTTGACTAGAGCAGACACACGCCGTGCAATAAGTTGCAGGTGTTAAAACCTCGTCTGAGCCCATGGATAACTTTATATAAGCGGTGAGCGCTACGTGAGCTCACACAAGCCCGGTGATGGTTTCTGGCCAATAGGGTGTTCTGCCTCGGCGCCCCCATAACTCTTCGACGCCATCAATCACTGCCACAGAATGTCCGCGTCGCTCAATGGTGCCAACCATGCCATTAAGTAACGCCGATAACGGAACATTGCGAACATGTTCTCTCAGGCCGAGGCGCATTAATCCCTCTCGCGAATGTTCGCCATCGTTCAATGTGCGTATCGCCTGCTGGAAACTATGTGCCGCCGTGCGGTCGTTGTTCTCCAACTGCGCGCGCTTGGCACTTGCGGCAAACAGAAAGTGTGCATCCTCGAGCATTTCTCGATCATTGCCCAGGAAGGCAGATTTCCTGGCAGCGATGTTCAGCTCATCGTGACTCAACTGAAGTTTAAATCCATCACGCATCACTACATCGAATCCGGCCTGCGTTTCCTTCACCTCTTTGAATATATCGCGAGGTTTCTGGCCAAACCGCATCATCGCCGCCTTAATCGCAGAGACCGTCACGCAGTTACCATCGGTTCCCTGACGGAAACCACCCCATATATCGTCGGGCTTTTTGCCGGGGACGTACTCTGGCATGACTGGGGACGGCCGCACCGGCGTCACCACAGCCGGTGCAACCCTCGGTTCAGGCACTGACGGTACAAAACCAGGTTTGCCCGGCGAGTAGCGAGTCGGATTCGGAGAAAGTGTTTCCCTGAGTTTATTTATCATGCCATCGAACAAGCCGAGCATTTTTTTAATCGCATCCACCATACTTCGCAAACCTTCCATGTCCATAATCTGACGTTGAGGCGTGGCGGGAGGTTGTGGATGTAGAGGGTGAATAGCGCTGGGGTATTGCCAATGACGTGCACGTTCTGCATGTACCTGACTTGCTGCCTGCTTATCCTGTGCGAATGAGTGAATATCGACACCGTTACATTGACCCGATATGCGCATGGGCTTCTCCAGAGTGGTCAGCTTAAGAAAGCACTAAGCAACAAAAGCCTTATCACGATCAGATAAGTCCGAATCACTATCAGATCGTGCTTAGTACATGTCGTAAGTGGCCAACAGGGCTTACGCGTTCCAGCAGCACAAGTAACCATACACTGCAAAAGGTTAAAACGGCTTCAGTGCCCAGAGGCTTAATCTGTCCATCTGCAGGATTTATCCGACGCCCGTGACCTGCGCCACACCCCGCTCCACGCGGTGTGCCGGGGTGTTCGGCGCACCGCCGCCAGATGAGCAGGCGAGTTGCGCCGTGTAGTGTCCTGCCACACTTGAGCGGCTGAACGACGCGCACAAAAAAGGGCGCCCGTGGCGCCCTTCTTGACTGCGTGTCATTGAAAAATGGCTACTTAATGCTGCAAGGCAGGCTTCTGCGCCCCATTGATCGGGATACGCTTGGCTTTCGCCTCTTCCGGTACAACCCGCAGCAGGTCGATACTCAGCAGCCCGTTGCTCAGGTCCGCGGCCTTGATTTCAATGTGATCCGCCAAGCGGAACGACAATTTGAAAGCGCGCTGGGCAATGCCCTGATGCAGGTAGGTGACGCTCTCGGCCTTGGGATCGCGCTTGCCGCCACTGACGGTCAAGACACCCTTCTCCACTTGCAACTCCAGATCGTCTTCCTGCAAGCCAGCCGCCGCGATCACGATGCGGTATTGATCATCACCGTGCTTCTCGACGTTGTAGGGCGGGTAGCTGCTGCCTGGTTCGTTGCGCAGGGCCGTTTCAAACAGGTCGTTGAAACGGTCGAAACCCACGGAAGAGCGAAACAGCGGCGCCAGGGAAAATGCAGTACTCATGGTTCAAATCTCCTGAAATATCAGCAAGGTTTTTATCTCCACGACCCGAATTCGGCATCGTGTACTCCCTAGATAAGGATCGCCGATTGCATTTCAAGAGATCTTTTTGAAAAAAATTCTACGCCGCTGCAGGATGCGCCATGCCCAACAAACCACTGACTTGCTGCAGATCGGTTTCCCGGCGCAAGGCCGTAAACAGCTCCACCGCCTGCGGGTAATTGCGCGTCAGCATGGCCAGCCATTGCTTTAAACGTCCCGGCGCCTGCCGTTCAGTCAGTTGCGCCACCGATTGCGACCAGAACTCCCGCAGCATGGGCTGCATCTGCTCCCAGGTCATCTCGACGATCTCTTCGCCGGCACGCGCTGCAGCGATTTGCCGCGCGAGGTCCGGACGCGCGACCAGGCCGCGGCCGAGCATGATGTCCTCGGCGCCACTGATCTCCCGACAACGCCGCCAGTCCTCGACACTCCAGATATCCCCGTTGGCGAATACCGGCACCTTGACCACGTCTTGCACCCTCGGGATCCACTCCCAATGGGCGGGCGGCTTGTAGCCATCGGTCTTGGTCCGCGCATGCACGACGATGTGAGACGCACCGCCTTCGGCCAGGGCCGTGGCACATACCAGCGCGCCATCCGGGCTGTCGAAGCCCAGGCGCATCTTGGCCGTCACCGGGATGTGCGCAGGCACCGCCCGGCGCACATGTTCAACGATCCGGTTGAGCAGCTCCGGCTCCTTGAGCAGCACGGCGCCACCGCGGGACTTGTTGACCGTCTTGGCCGGGCAGCCGAAGTTCAGGTCGATCACCTCGGAGCCGAGTTCACAGGCCAATGCGGCGTTTTCCGCCAGGCATACAGGGTCGGAGCCGAGCAATTGCACGCGCAATGGCACACCGGCGGCGGTTTGCGCACCGTGCAGCAATTCAGGCGCGAGTTTGTGGAAATAGGCCGGCGTCAGCAGGCGGTCGTTGACCCGGATAAACTCGGTCACGCACCAATCGATACCGCCGACACGGGTCAGCACGTCCCGCAGGATGTTGTCGACCAACCCCTCCATGGGCGCCAAAGCAATTTGCATGGAAAACACTCAACGAAAAACAAAGCTACGAAAAACGCAGCGCAGTTTACTGGTTTCCCAGCGCAACGGTTAATCCATGTGTCAGGTGTGCAACGCCACGCCATAGCCATCGATGAACTCCGCCGGCATGCGCTTGGGTTTGCCGCTGGACAGTTCGATACAGACAAAGGTGGTTTGCGCGCGCAACAGGGTGCTGCCGTCGCGGGGACGCAACAGTTGGAAACGCCGGGTCATTTTCAAGCGTTGATCCCAGTCGACGATCCAGGTTGCCAGCTGCAACTCATCACCTTCATAACCCGCTGCCAGGTAATCGATCTCATGGCGCACTACGGCCATCGCTCGATCGAGGCGTCGGTACGCGGTGAGATCCAGCCCCAGACGCTGGGAGTGGCGCCAGGCACAACGCTCCAGCCAGGCAACGTACACCGCGTTATTGGCGTGGCCGAGGCCGTCGATATCTTCAGGCCCGACCAACAGATCAATGATAAACGGTGTTGCCAGATCCCAGCCCATGCCTTGCTCCCGGTCGATTAATGTCGGCAGCGGGCAGTGTAACCCAATGATCCTCTCAAGCGGTTTGGCGCTCGGACTGACGACAACCGGCCACTAACGCCAGCACACTTTCAATCACCTGCGGGTCAGCCAGCACTTTCTGGTGCCCGCCTTGCTCCAGGCGCAACAGGCGGCTGTCGAACCAGGCCTCGTGAATCGCCTGGGACGCCTTGACCGGCACAAAGCCATCGTCTGCGGCATGCACGATCAGTCCCGGCAGGTTCAGTTGATAATGCGCGACATCCAAGTGCTTGAGCGGCATGCCGAACGCGTGCTCGACCTGCTGGATAAACGCCGCCCGCGCCCGCGCCGGTAGCCCGACCATGCCGGCAAAACCACGGAGCACATCGAGAAACCTCGAAGGCGCGGCAATACTCACCAACGCATGGGTGCGCAAGCCCAATTGCACGGCCAGCAGCGCACTCGCGCCGCCCATCGAGTGACCGACTACCGCGTGCAACGGCGGTAACTCGGCCGCCGCCTCGAGCATCGCCCGGGCAAACAACAGCACGTGAGCTTCATGCCCTGGCGAGCGCCCATGGGCCGGCCCCTCAAGGGCAATCACTGAGTAACCGGCATCAACCAATGCCGTGATCAGGCTGGCGAACTGAGTGGGGCGCCCTTCCCAGCCGTGCATCATTAACACCGTCGGCCCTTGCCCCCAACGCAGAGCGGACAAACCGAAGCGCAACGTAATGCGCTCCGATTGCGCGAGCAGCGGCAGCTCCCAGTCACGCGGCGGCAAATCCCGAGGCGTCATGAAAACACGGCGCATCTTGCTGGCGATGGTCTGCGGCGCCAGCCTGCCGACGGTGCCGTTGACGCCACGAATCCACTTTAACGTGCCCATCATTCACTCCCCAGGCTCCAGAGCCTTCTCAGCGCACCGCCGACTTGGATGCACGCAATATGCGATCCGACAACTCTCCCGGTCCCAGGCCGCGAGCCAGGATCAGACCACCAATCATCAGCGCCATATCAGCCAGCGCCTTATCGGTTTCTTCTGGACGGGTCGCCAGCTGTGCGGCCATCAGCTCGATGTGCTCGCTCAATACTTCGCGAAAACCGTCCGGCAAACGCCCCATCTCGCCGACCGTTGCCGGCATCGGACAGGCTTGTTCAGTAGAGTCGCGGTGTTTGCGTGACAGATAGAACGCCGCCACCAAGGCTCGACGCTCTTCACCAGTGAGACTTGCATCCATCTCCTCAATAGCCGCTCGACGCCGTGCCAGCAGTTGCTGAAACGCCTCCAGCATCAAGGCATCCTTGCTTTCAAAATGCGCGTAGAAGCCGCCCACGGTCAGCCCCGCCGCCCCCATGACCTCGCCCACACTGGGCTCGGCGGGACCGCGCTGGATCAACGCGGCGCTGGCGGCCTGCAGAATGCGTTCTCGGGTTTGTGCCTTTTTATCGCTCATCACTGCCTCCGAATATTACGAATAAAATATTATACTCATAATAATGCTTGGCAAGTGCTGAACATGACCGTTGGTCAGGAGAAGCCATATGGGGAGGAGGAAGGAAAGGGCCAGGGAGAAACCCAAACGCCAGACAAACAAAAGGGCCATTCAATAATCGAATGACCCTTATAAATCCCGCAGAGCGGGTAATCGTGGCGTCCCCTAGGGGACTCGAACCCCTGTTACCGCCGTGAAAGGGCGGTGTCCTAGGCCACTAGACGAAGGGGACACAAACCTTCTGTACAACTTGATCAGGCTGGGCTTGAAACCTGGTCTGATCTATTCAAGGACGGTGTGGCCGCAACCTTGAACCTGTAAATTGGTGGAGCTAAACGGGATCGAACCGTTGACCTCTTGCATGCCATGCAAGCGCTCTCCCAGCTGAGCTATAGCCCCGGATTTTTCGCCTCGCGGCGCAGCAGACCTTGCGAGCTGCTTGTTGAAACTGGCGTCCCCTAGGGGACTCGAACCCCTGTTACCGCCGTGAAAGGGCGGTGTCCTAGGCCACTAGACGAAGGGGACAAAACCTTCTGTACAACCTGATCAGGCCGATCTGGGAAACTGGCCTGATCGATTCAAGGACGGTGTGGCCAGACCTTGAATCTGTAAATTGGTGGAGCTAAACGGGATCGAACCGTTGACCTCTTGCATGCCATGCAAGCGCTCTCCCAGCTGAGCTATAGCCCCTCGTCGGTGAGGACGGGGCGAATCTTAAGGGCGTATTGGAAGGCTGTCAAATTTTTTTTCAACAATTTTCAAAGTTTTTTGTCGGCATAACAATCACTTACCGATCAAACCCCGGAAAACCGGGGTTTGACCCTTACAGCAGCGGGCTCAGGCGATAGCGCCCAGCAGCTTTTCCCATTCCTTGTTTTCTTTCTTCGACACACCACCAAGCAAATCAAGGGCTTGGCGCAGACGGAAACGGGTCAGGTCCGGACCGAGAATTTCCATCGCATCGAGTACCGAGACCGAACTGGCTTGCCCGGTGATCGCGGCAAACATCAACGGCATGGCATCCCGCAGTTTCAACTCCAGAGACTCGACCACGGCCTGGATCGTCGCGGTAATGGCCTCCTTTTCCCACTGGCGCAGGCTTTCCAGCTTCCACAGAATCAACTGCATCAACTGGCGAACCTGATCACCCGAGAGCTTCTTGGATTCAAACAGCTTGGCATCGGGCGCCACGCCACCGGCAAAAAAGAAACCGGCCAACGGCGCGATCTGGCTAAAGGTTTCCACCCTGCCCTGCACATGCGGTGCAATCTTCATCATGTACTCGGGATTCAATGCCCACTGCTGTACCCGGCTGGCGAATGCTTCCACCGGCAGGTCACGCAACCATTGACCATTGAGCCACGAGAGTTTCTCGATGTCGAAAATCGGCCCACCAAGGGAGACGCGGGACAGGTCAAAATTGTCGACCATTTCCTGCAGCGAGAACTTCTCGCGTTCATCCGGCATCGACCAACCCATGCGGCCCAGGTAGTTGAGCATCGCTTCGGGCATAAAACCCATGCGCTCGTAGAACGTCACCGAAGTCGGGTTCTTGCGCTTCGACAACTTGCTCTTGTCCGGGTTACGCAGCAGTGGCATGTAGCACAACTGCGGTTGCTCCCAGCCGAAGTACTCGTAAAGCAGAATCAGTTTGGGCGCCGACGGCAGCCACTCTTCGCCACGCAGCACGTGGGTGATGCCCATCAGGTGGTCATCGACGACGTTAGCCAGGAAGTAGGTCGGCAGGCCGTCGGTCTTCATCAGCACCTGCATGTCCATGCGATCCCACGGGATCTCGACATCGCCACGCAGCATGTCCGGCACCACGCACACGCCCTCGCTCGGCACTTTCATGCGGATCACGTGGGGTTCGCCAGCCGCCAGGCGCCGGGCCACTTCTTCCTTGGACAGCAACAGTGCGCGGCCGTCGTAGCGCGGGGTTTCACCGCGGGCCTGTTGTTCGGCGCGCATCTGGTCGAGTTCTTCGGCGGTGCAGAAGCACGGGAAAGCGTGGCCCATATCGACCAGTTGCTGAGTGTACTTTTTGTAGATCTCGCTGCGCTCACTCTGGCGATACGGACCGTGTGGACCGCCGACATCCGGACCTTCGGCCCAGGTGATACCCAACCAGCGCAGGGCATCAAAAATCTGCTGCTCCGACTCGCGGGTCGAGCGCAGTTGGTCGGTGTCTTCGATCCGCAGGATGAATTCACCGCCGTGCTGCTTGGCAAAGCAGTAGTTGAACAAGGCGATGTAGGCAGTGCCGACGTGGGGATCCCCAGTGGGCGATGGCGCGATGCGCGTGCGGACGGTGGTCATGACGGGTCTCGAATGGGCAATAAAGCTGAAAATTGAAGCAAGGGCCGAATGGTAACAGCCCCGAGTTCCATATTGTAGGAGCGAGCTTGCTCGCGAAGAGCGCGAGGGCATCGCGTTTAACCAGAATGCCCACGTTATCGTTGAGGTTTTTCGCGAGTGGGCTCGCTCCTACAATGGGTAAGGAACAAAAGGGTCAAACAGTCAGCAAGCGCTCGCGCAACTTGCCAATCTCATCACGCATCTGCGCCGCCGCTTCAAACTCCAGGTCACGCGCCAACTGGTACATTTTTTCTTCCAGCTGACGGATACGCTTGGTGATTTCGCTCGGCGACCGCAGTTCGTTTTCGTACTTGGCGTTTTCCTCGGCGGCCTTGGCCATGCCCTTGCGCTTCTTGCTGCGCGAACCCGGCACGGTAGCGCCTTCCATAATGTCGGCGACGTCCTTGAACACGCCTTTGGGGGTGATACCGTTCTCCAGGTTGAAGGCGATCTGTTTGTCGCGGCGCCGCTGGGTCTCGCCGATTGCCCGCTCCATAGAACCGGTGATCCGGTCCGCATACAGAATCGCCCGCCCGTTGAGGTTACGCGCGGCCCGCCCGATGGTCTGGATCAGCGAGCGCTCGGACCGCAGGAAGCCTTCTTTATCCGCGTCGAGAATCGCCACCAGGGACACTTCCGGCATGTCCAGGCCTTCGCGCAGCAGGTTGATCCCCACCAGCACATCGAAAGTGCCAAGGCGCAGGTCACGGATGATTTCCACGCGCTCCACGGTATCGATGTCCGAGTGCAGATAGCGCACCCGCACGCCGTGATCCGCCAGGTAGTCGGTCAAGTCCTCGGACATGCGCTTGGTCAGCGTGGTCACCAGCACCCGCTCTTCCAGCGCCACGCGCTTGTTGATTTCCGACAGCAGGTCATCGACCTGGGTCAATGCCGGACGAATCTCGATTTCCGGGTCGACCAGTCCGGTCGGACGCACCAGTTGCTCAATCACCCGGCCGGCATGCTCGGCCTCGTAGTTGCCCGGCGTGGCCGAAACAAAGATGGTCTGCGGGCTGATGCTTTCCCATTCATCAAAACGCATCGGCCGGTTGTCCAGCGCCGACGGCAGGCGGAAGCCATACTCCACCAGGGTTTCCTTGCGCGAACGGTCGCCCTTATACATCGCGCCGACCTGCGGAACACTGACGTGGGATTCGTCGATCACCAGCAAAGCGTCCGCCGGCAGGTAGTCGTAGAGGGTCGGCGGCGGCGCGCCGGATTCACGGCCTGACAGGTAACGCGAGTAGTTTTCGATGCCGTTGCAGTAACCCAGCTCCAGAATCATCTCCAGGTCGAAGCGCGTACGCTGCTCCAGCCGCTGGGCCTCCACCAGCTTGTTGTTCGAGCGCAGGTACTCCAGGCGCTCGGCCAGTTCGGCCTTGATCCCTTCGATGGCGCCCAACAGGGTTTCACGCGGGGTCACGTAGTGGCTTTTCGGATAGAAGGTAAACCGCGGCAGTTTGCGAATCACTTCGCCAGTCAGCGGATCGAAGGCGGACAAGCTCTCGACCTCATCATCGAACAGCTCGATGCGGATCGCTTCCAGGTCCGACTCCGCCGGGTAGATATCGATCACATCGCCGCGCACGCGAAAGGTGGCGCGGGCGAAGTCCATGTCGTTGCGGGTGTATTGCAGGTCCGCCAGGCGGCGCAGCAAGGCACGCTGGTCGAGTTTGTCGCCGCGATCCACGTGCAGCACCATCTTCAAATAGGTTTCCGGGCTGCCCAGGCCGTAGATGCATGACACCGTGGTGACGATGATCGCATCCTTGCGCTCCAGCAACGCCTTGGTCGCCGACAAGCGCATCTGTTCAATATGGTCGTTGATCGAGGCGTCCTTCTCGATAAAGGTATCGGAAGACGGCACGTAGGCTTCCGGCTGGTAGTAGTCGTAGTAGGAAACGAAATACTCCACTGCGTTGTTCGGAAAGAACGCCTTGAACTCACCGTACAACTGCGCGGCCAGGGTCTTGTTCGGCGCCAGTACCAGCGTCGGGCGCTGGACCTGGGCGATCACGTTGGCGATGCTGAAGGTCTTGCCAGAACCGGTCACCCCGAGCAAGGTCTGGTGGGCCAGGCCGGCTTCGATGCCTTCGACCATCTGGCGGATGGCTTCCGGTTGATCGCCGGCGGGTTCGAAGCGGGTGACAAGCTGGAATTCCGACATAACGTACCTCTGAAGCCATCCCGGCGCGCTGAAACCGGCAGGGACGGAAAAGACAACATGCAACGAAGGCTGCGACAACGCCCGTTGCAGGAAAAAACCATGATAGCTGTAGAAGTGGAGGCGAACATCAGCGGTTTCAAGGCAATCGTCCTACATGCCAGTTACCATCAATGTTGCAATAAGACTAACGGTCGAAAAATAAACCGAAAAACTTGGCCGAAAAGCCATTTCGGCTGTCGCCGCGAGCGGTGATGGCCTCTATACTAGCTCCCCGTTTGTGCATCGCTCTAGTGCATTCGGCTGGAGCGTGACACGTCCCTCCTTTTCCCACTCAGAGCCGCCGCAAAAATGAGCCTGTTCTCCGCTGTCGAAATGGCACCACGCGATCCTATCCTGGGCCTCAACGAAGCATTCAACGCTGATACCCGAACCACCAAGGTCAACCTGGGCGTGGGCGTTTACTGCAATGAGGAGGGGAAGATTCCACTCTTGCGTGCCGTTGCCGAAGCGGAAGCCATTCGTGTAGCGCAACACGCCGCCCGTGGTTACTTGCCGATCGACGGTATCGCCGCCTACGACCTGGCCGTACAGAAACTGTTATTCGGCAACGACTCGCCACTGCTCAGCGCCGGTCGCGTTATCACCGCGCAAGCCGTCGGCGGCACGGGCGCGCTGAAAATCGGCGCCGACTTCCTCAAGCAACTGCTGCCCGACGCCGTCGTCGCCATCAGTGACCCAAGCTGGGAAAACCACCGCGCGCTGTTTGAAAACGCCGGTTTTCCGGTACACAACTACCGCTACTACGACGCCGCCACCCACGATGTGAACCGTGCCGGCCTGCTGGAAGACCTCAACGCCCTGCCACCCCAGTCGATCGTGGTCTTGCACGCCTGCTGCCACAACCCGACCGGCGTCGACCTTAGCCCGGCGGACTGGCAACAGGTGTTGGACGTGGTCAAGGCGAAAAACCACGTGCCGTTCCTCGACATGGCCTACCAGGGCTTTGGCGACGGCATCGACGAAGACGCCGCCGCGGTGCGGCTGTTCGCCGAATCGGGCCTGACGTTCTTCGTCTCCAGCTCGTTCTCCAAATCGTTCTCGCTGTATGGCGAGCGCGTCGGCGCACTGTCCATCGTCAGCGAATCGAAAGAAGAGAGCGCGCGCATCCTGTCCCAGGTCAAGCGCGTGATCCGCACCAACTACTCCAACCCGCCGACCCACGGCGCGGCGATTGTCGCCGCGGTGCTCAACAGCCCGGAACTGCGTGCCCAATGGGAAGCGGAACTGGGCGAAATGCGTTTGCGCATCCGTGGCATGCGCGAGCAGATGGTCGCCGAGTTGGCCCAGGCTGCGCCCGGCCACGACTTCAGTTTCGTCGGTCGCCAGCGCGGGATGTTCTCCTACTCGGGCCTGAGCGTTGAACAAGTCACCCGCCTGCGCAGCGAATTCGGTATCTATGCCCTGGACACCGGCCGCATCTGCGTGGCGGCATTGAACCAGGCAAATATCGGCGCCGTGACCAAGGCCATCGTTCAAGTGCTGTAAGCCTGCGGTTGATGTCAAAAAGGGGAAGCCATCGGCTTCCCCTTTTTAGTGCGCAGAAAACTCCTTTTTCCAGCACGCAGCCCCTAGACTGATGAGACGACCGCCCTTTGCGATGAGATCCCTATGAGAAACGACGACCTGAACCTGCGTGCCGACCGCGACGAACTGGAGCACTTCACTCCCCGTGCCCCACACGCCAAGCGCCAGAAAAGCCTGGTGCTGCAGGTGGCCCTCGGGGTATTTCTCGGCGGCCTGGCGCTGTGGCTGGTGCAACTGGGCGCCACCGCACTGATCGCCAGGCTGGCCATGGGCACCCTGCAGTTTGGCGGCTAGCCATTAAAATCCCTCATCTACCGCGCATCGCCGAGCAAGCGTAAGTCTCGTAGCCGCGTAGCAGCTATCGAGCCTTGGCGAGGCAGCTGCTACGACTGGGTCAAGGCACGTTCTTCCAGCAGACGCACAAAACTGTTCAGGCTCTGCGACACCGTCCCGCGCCGCCAGATCAGCCAGGTATGCAATACCCGGAAGCTGTCCGTCAGCGGCCATACACTCACCGCGGCAAATCCCGGCATGCTCTCCAACATGCTGCGTGGCATCAGCGCCAGTCCAGCCCCGGCGCTGACGCACGCGAGCATGCCGTGGTACGACTCAATCTCGAAGATCTTGCCCGGCACCGCGCCATCCTGTGAAAACCAGCGCTCGAAATGATGCCGGTACGAACAGTTTGACCGAAAGGTATAGATGCTCTCGCCATTCACATCCTGTCCCCGTGTGATTGGCGCGTGGTGCAGTGGCGCTATCACCACCATCTCCTCTTCAAACACCGCCACACCTTCCAGGGTCGCATGCAACACCGGTCCATCGACAAACGCCGCGGCAAGCCGTCCGGACAACACGCCCTCGATCATCGTCCCGGACGGCCCGGTGCTCAGGTCCAGCTCCACCTTGGCGTACTTCTGGTTATACGCAGCAAGCAGGGCCGGAATCCGCACCGCCGCGGTGCTTTCCAGCGAACCCAGGGCAAACGCGCCCTGGGGCTCCTCCCCCGCCACCGTCGCGCGGGCCTCTTGCACCAGATCGAGAATGCGCCGCGCATACCCAAGGAAATTCCACCCCGCCGGTGACAGCCGCAAACGGCTCTTCTCGCGAATGAACAACTGCACGCCCAGATCCTGCTCCAGCTGCTTGATGCGTGTCGTCAGGTTCGACGGTACCCGATGAATCAGCTGCGAGGCGGCGCTGATGCTGCCTTGCTCGGCAACAGCCTTGAAAATTTCCAGCTGCACAAGATCCAAGTCATTCTCCAATCGTGAACATATTGCTTAATATTATTCAGTTTCAGAAAAAGATACAGCCCCGTACCCTGCCCTCAACCCACTCATTCAGCAGGACGGTGTCATGCACGCTATTTCTCCCCAGACCCACGCCCTGTCGATCAATCCCGCCACAGGCGAAACCGTCGGCAGCTATCCCTACGAAACCGCATCGCAACTGGACGCAGCCCTCAGCCGTGCCACCGATGCCTTCCGCGCTTGGCGCCATACGCCGGTCGGACAACGCGCCGAGTTGATGCTGGCGCTGGCCGCGACCCTGCGCGATCAGGCGGAAACGATGGCGCAGATGATTACCCTGGAAATGGGCAAACCCATTGCCCAGGCCCGCGCCGAAATCGAAAAATGCGCGGGGCTCTGTGAATGGTATGCGGCCCACGGCCCGGCAATGCTCGCCCCGGAGCCGACCCTGGTGGACAACGGTGAGGCACATATCGAATATCGCCCGCTGGGCCCGATCCTCGCGGTGATGCCGTGGAATTTCCCGGTCTGGCAAGTGCTGCGCGGCGCCGTGCCAAGCCTGCTCAGCGGCAACACTTACGTGCTTAAACACGCGCCGAATGTGATGGGCAGCGCGTACCTGATGCAACAAGCCTTTCAGCGCGCGGGCTTCGCCGACGGCCTGTTCGAAGTGATCAACGTCACCCAGGACGGCGTGTCCAGCGCCATCGCCGACCCACGCATCGCTGCCGTCACCCTTACCGGCAGCGTGCGCGCCGGCATCGCCATCGGCTCCCAGGCCGGCGCGGCGCTGAAGAAGTGCGTGCTGGAACTGGGTGGCTCCGACCCGTTTATCGTGCTCAACGACGCCAACCTCGACGAAGCGGTCCAGGCCGCTGTGATCGGCCGCTTCCAGAACTCCGGACAGGTCTGCGCCGCCGCCAAGCGCCTGATTATCGAAGAAGGCGTGGTGCACGCCTTCACCGCCAGATTCGTCGAAGCCAGCCGCCAACTGGTGATGGGGGACCCGACCTCGATCGACACCTACATTGGCCCCATGGCCCGCTTCGACCTGCGCGACGAACTGCACGGCCAAGTCCAGGCCACCCTCGAAGAAGGCGCCAGCCTGCTGCTGGGCGGGCATAAAATCGAAGGTGCTGGCAACTACTACGCACCAACGGTACTGGCCAACGTCACCGACCAGATGACCTCGTTCAGACAGGAACTGTTCGGCCCCGTGGCCTCCATCATCACCGCCCGCGATGCCGAGCACGCCGTCGCCCTGGCCAACGACAGCGAGTTCGGACTGACCGCCAGTGTGTTCACCACCAACGCGGAGCAGGCACGCCACATCGCCAACCAACTGGAAACCGGCGGGATCTTTATCAATGCCTACAGCGTCTCCGACCCACGGGTGGCATTTGGGGGTGTGAAAAAGAGTGGTTTTGGCCGCGAGTTGTCGCACTTTGGCGTGCGGGAATTCTGTAATGCCCAGACGGTCTGGCTGAATCGCCGCTGAGTGCAAAACAGCCCGCTCCATATGCCGTTCAGTTAAGCCAGTGAAGCGCCTGATACCGCTGTTGTGGCGAGGGGCTGGCTGGCAACCCGCCGGTTGGCGGGCTGCCGGAAAGCTCATTCAGGGCTTCACTTGCAGGGGGTCGCTGATACCCAGGAGATAGAAGCTGATCATGCCGATGATACCGGCCAGGATGATGTAGTACAGCGTTGGCAGCAGGGTCTTGCGCAGGGTGATCCCTTCGCGCCCCAACAGGCCGACCGTCGCCGACGCCGCCACCACGTTGTGGATAGCGATCATGTTACCCGCCGCCGCGCCCACCGATTGCAACGCTACCATCAGTGCGCCAGAGAGGCCCAACAGTTGCGCGGTGTTGAACTGGAACTGTGCCAGCATCAGGTTGGACACGGTGTTGGAACCGGCAATGAACGCACCCAGCGCGCCCACCGCCGGGGCGAAGATCGGGTACACACTGCCGACACTGTCTGCGACCAGTCGCGCCATCGCTACCGGCATCGACACCAGGTCCGACGCGTTCACCCCTGAGTTGATCAGGATACGCACCATGGGAATAGTGAAAATCAACACGAACCCTGCGCCGAGCAACGTTTTGCTCGATTCGCTGAAGGCCGCTACCCACTCCCCGGCACGCATGCGGTGCAGGAAAAAGGTCATCAGCGAAACCACGCAGAGCAGGCCGCCTGGCAGATAAAGCAGCTCCAGGCTGGCGGATACACCCGTCTCACCCAGAATATCCTTCCAGCCGAAGCTCAGTGACAGCAGCCAGGCTTTCAGTGGCGCAATCGTGCGCGACAGCACCAACAGCAAGGCCAGCAGTACATAAGGCGCCCAAGCCATAGGCACGGAAATCGCCTGCTTGCCGGCCACTTCGTCGATTTTCATCTCGATCTTGCCCATCCACTCGGCTGGCCACTCGCTCGCCGGGGCAAAATCCCAGGTGGTCTTAGGTAGCAGGAAGCCGGCTTTGACCGCCGGAATTACAATGCTCAAGCCCACCAGGGCACCGATCATCGAGGGGAATTCCGGACCGAGGAACACCCCGGCGGCGGCGTAAGGAATGACAAAAGCGAGGCCGGTGAAGATCGCAAACGGCGCCATTTCCAGGCCTTCGCGCCAGGATTGGTTCTTGCCGAAAAAGCGCGTCATGATGCTGACCATGATCAGTGGCATGAGGATCCCACAGAGGGCATGGACGATCGCCACCCGCGAGACAACCAGCTGGAAGAATACCTCCCAGTTGCTTCCCACGGCCGCCAGTTGCGCGCCGAGCCCGCTCTGGTCAAGGCCGCCCGTGACCCCGACCACCATCGGCGTACCGACCGCACCAAAGGAAACCGGCGTCGACTGCACCAGCATGCCGAGGACGACGGCGGCCATGGCCGGGAAGCCCAGCGCGACCATCAGCGGAGCAACCACCGCGGCAGGTGTGCCAAAGCCGGAAGCGCCCTCGATGAAGCAGCCGAACAACCAGGCCACGATCAACGCCTGGACCCGGCGGTCAGGACTGATATTGGCGAAGCCGCGGCGAATAGAGCTGATGCCGCCGGAATGTTTAAGGGTGTTGAGCAGCAGAATGGCGCCAAAGACAATCCACAGGATCGCCGCCGTGAGGACGAGACCCTGCAGCGTGGAAGCCAGGACTCGATTGAACGTCATGTCCCAGGCCCCAAGGCCGATCAGTGCGGTAAGCACGAAGACGACCGGCATGGCGTATTTGGCTGGCCAGCGAAAGCCGATCAGCAACACACCCGCCAGTACCAGCGGCACAAATGCCAGGATGGACAGCAGTGTTTGACTCATGGTTTGGTTCCTTTTTTATTGTTGTCGCCCAGGGACTCGATTGGCATCAAACAGAATCAGTGGGTGCATGTTGCCGTCGCCGGCATGGAACACGTTGCCCACCCGCAGGCCGAACGCCTCGGACAGCTCACAACTCCCCCCTGAGTCCACCGGGCAGTTCGCGACGCGGGAGGGTGCCATCCCTCTACCGCGGAAAAGGCGTTCTTGCGCCCCGCCCAGAACTTGACCCGTTCAACCCATCGCGGGCCATGCGCACTTCAGTGGCACCGGCCTTGTCCAGCACCGCGCGGACGGCAGGCGTTCTCGCTGGAGATTATTTTTTGCGGCACCGGTAGCGAGCCGGTCCGCTTGTTGTGGGTTATGTGTAGAGCCTTGCGGGCCCGCCGTCTATTGCCTAACACACTGGTATGACCAGTTTGTGCGAATTGACATCCAGTCAATCGATGTCAGGTCCCTGCAAACACCGCACGGGTAGCTATATTGGAAGGTACGTGTTCGCCCAATTAAAACTGGTACTACCAGTTGTCCCGAGGCACTCAGCATGCTTGAAGAGAGAGCCGGCACCCGCCGCCAGGTCAGTGATGTCGTTGCCGAACGGATTGAGCGACTGATCGTCGATGGCGTGCTCAAGGTCGGCCAAGCGCTGCCTTCGGAGCGTCGCCTGTGCGAAAAACTGGGGATCTCCCGCTCGGCGCTGCGAGAAGGATTGAAGGTGCTGCGCGGGCGCGGCATCATCGACACCGCCCATGGCCGTGACTCGCGGGTTGCCACGCTGAACGGAGCCCGCGATGCCAGCCCGCTGATGCACCTGTTCAACTCGCAGCCGCGCACCCTGTTTGATCTGCTGGAAGTGCGCGCCCTGCTGGAAGCCGAGTCGGCGCGCCTGGCCGCCTTGCGCGGCACTGATGCGGACTTCGTCCTGCTGACGCGACGCTACGAAGAAATGCTCGCCGCCCACAGCCAGTCAGTGTCTATCGAGCCACGCGAGCATGCCCGCCTGGACCACGCCTTCCATCTGGCGGTTTGCGAGGCCTCGCACAATCCGGTGTTGCTGCACACTTTGCAGTCATTGACCGATTTGATGCTCAGCACCGTGTTCGCTTCGGTCAACAACCTCTACCACCGCCCCCTGCAGAAACGCCAGATCGACCGTCAGCACGCACGGCTCTATCACGCGGTCATCGAGCGCATGCCGGAGCAGGCCCAACGCGCTGCGCGAGAACACATTCACAGCATCCGCGACAACCTCAAGGAGATCGAACAGGAGGAGCAACGCCTGGTGCGTGCGACCATGCGCCTGGAGGGCTGGGCGTGAGCCACCCTAGGCGCCTGATGCAAGCTCGCGGGCCAGCCAGTTCAGGTACTCACTGATCGCGCCTTCATCACGTTTGCAATAGGACCATTTCAGGTGTTTTCGCACCTTGATGAAGCCTGCCTCGCGGATAATCGCCAAATGCCTGCTGGCTGAGGGCTGAGCAATTGCCAACGCTTCGGCGATCAGGCTCATGCAGACCCCGAACTCGAGGGGATCAGCCGACTGTTGGTGGCCGAAGTGTTTTTGCGGAGCGGCCAGCAGCTTCAGGATCGTCAATCGCTGCTCGCTGGCCATCGCCATTATTTGTATTGATCTATTCATGCCGCCTATCATATCGTCATATAGCTATTTGACAATATGAGGTGAGGAGATGCTTGAGCTGCCAAACACCACCATCATCGAGGGCAACGCGGTACGTTGGGGCAGTTGCGGAAACGGACCGGCGCTAGTCGCGATTCACGGGACACCGTTTTCGTCACAAGTCTGGCGCAGGATAGTGCCGCACCTCACTGACCGCAGAACGGTGTACTACTTCGACCTGATCGGTTACGGCCTGTCCGAGATGCGCCCCGGTCAAGACGTATCCCTGGCTGTGCAGAATACGCTTCTTGCCGCGCTGTTTGCCGAGTGGGGCCTCCAGCGTCCGGATGTCCTCGCGCACGACTTCGGTGGGGCCACGGCCTTGCGGGCCTATTATCTGAACGGCTTGCGTTATGCGTCGTTGACGATTTTTGATGCGGTCGCGCTGGCGCCCTGGGGTTCACCGTTCGTGCAGCATGTGCGCCAGCACGAAGTGGCCTTTGCCGGCATGCCGGACTACATGCACCGCGCGCTGCTGCAGGCCTACCTGCAATCGGCAGCGCACCATCCCTTGTCGGAGCAAGCCCTCGGCATCTATAGCGCTCCATGGCTTGGGCCTGTGGGCCAACCTGCGTTCTACCGCCAGATTGCCCAGATGGATCAGAAATGGACGGACGAGGTCGAGGGACTCTACAGCCGCCTTGACTGTCCTGTCAGCGTCCTGTGGGGGAAGGACGACGATTGGATACCCCATGAGAAAGGCCTGGCCTTGGCTCGGTTGATCGCTGATCGTGACTGCCATCTGATCCCGGACGCCGGTCATCTGGTTCAGGAAGATTGCCCTGAAGCGATCGTGGCGGCAGTGCTCAAAAACATCGGGCACTAGCCCCTACGTGAGCGCCCTCGTGGAGGCATGCGAGGTTCGGGCGTCATTGCCCAACGGCGTGGTTGTAGCGATCCCGGATGCGCTTCAGCTCGCCCGAGCGACGCATCTGCTCCAGCGCGTGGGCCCATCGGGCGACCACTTCGTCGTCACTGTCGAGGCTGAACGCGATGTACAGCGATGAGCGATAAAGTTCGATGGGAATTTGCCGCAGCGTGCCGGGGGCGATGCCCAGTTGGCGACTGTAGTAAGTCACTCCCGCAGCGGTGTCACCGATAATAATGTCGGTGCGTCCGGCGAGCAGCATACGGTAGAGCTGCAGGCTCTCGGTCGCACTTTTTTCGAGGTTCTTGAACCCCAGCCCTTGCAGCGTCTCGGGTATCAGGCCTGCATGTCGCGTGGTGATCCGCGGAGCACGCATCAGTTGTTCCAGGGAGTTCACCGGCAGAGGCGCACTGGCTAGCTGATAGGGGTAAATGGACTCCTCCACAATCGGTCCGACCCACTTGTATAACGGTTCGCGCTCTGCCGTGCGGAACAGCGAATACATGATGCTTTTCGGCCGGGTTTTCAGTACGCGGGAGCTGCGCATGCTGGGCTGCAGCACCACGTCAAAGTCATCCCCGGTCAGCGCCATAATGCGCCGAACGATCTCGGTGGCCATGCCGGTGAGCTGGTTGTCCTCCCGGTAGTTATAAGGTGCCCACTCTTCAGTCACCACCTGATACTGTCCGGCCCCAACGACGGGACCGGACAATAGGCAGAGCAGCGCCGTGATGAGTGTCGAGAGTTTCATATGTTCTGCCTGGTGGGCTGCGCGGTGATCAAGAGCGGGCTGATTTAACAGGTAAAACCAGTATAGCTTCTCCCGGTCGCCCACTTTACCTGGAGCCTTTTCATTCAAGCGCTATGCTTTGCGCGGCACACCCGGCGGATGGCCCCCGGATTGGGTCCCCCAGGATCAATTACTTTTATGGAGCACGTGCGATATTCGGAATATTTGTTGTTCCACCCTGGCCCAATTGCACAGGTCTAACCCAACGCCAGATACCCCACGCCGGCATCGCACAATCGACGAAAGCAACTTCAATTACTTGTTATTAAAGTCATTTCATAAAAACAGAATCAACTTTTCGGCAGGGCAGTCGATGGCCTCATAGGAACCAGGGAGCAGTCACCATGAGAAATAACCAGCCAGTAACGCAGCGCGAGATTTCCCTCGCGCCTCCGCAGAAGCTCATCTCCACGACGGATGCAAGAGGCGTCATTACCTACTGCAATGACGCCTTCGTCGAGATCAGCGGCTTCGACAAAGGGGATCTGATCGGCGCGCCACAAAATATCGTGCGTCACCCCGATGTTCCCCCCGCCGTATTCGCCCACATGTGGGCCGCGCTCAAGCAAGGCAAGCCCTGGATGGGCATCGTCAAGAATCGCTCGAAAAATGGTGATCACTACTGGGTGAATGCCTACGTCACACCCATTTTCGAGGGGAGCCAAGTGGTGGGTTACGAATCGGTCAGAGTAAAGCCGAGCACCGAGCAAATCCGCCGCGCCGAAGCACTCTATATACGCATCAATCTTGGAAAGGCCGCCGTCCCGCGCCGTGATCGGTGGCAACCCGCCCTACTCGCCTGGCTACCTGTTTTGGCCATGGGTCTGGCGGGCGCGCTGGGCGGCGCCTTTCTCGGCACTGCAACGGCCATCATCCTGGCTGTTGGCGTATCGGTTCCGCTCGGACTGATTGTCTCGCGTCAGCAAAATCGCGGAACCCTGCGTTTGCTGGAAATGGCTGAAGCCTCTACTTCAGACGCGTTGCTGGGCAAAATGTACAGCGACGAGCGCGGTCTTCAGGCACGCCTGGAAACAGCCTTTGAGAGCCAGGCTGCCCGGCTCAAGACGTGCCTGACCCGGCTCCAGGATACCGCCGAGCAACTCAAAGGCCTGGCCGGAAGATCCGACGGTCTTGCCGGCGATAGTTCGCGCGGACTCGAACGCCAACGCGTCGAAACCGAGCAGGTATCCGCCGCGGTCAATCAGATGGCGGCGACCACCCAGGAGGTCGCCAACCATGTTCAGCGCACGGCTGATGCCACACAGCAAGCCAATGTATTGACCGGACGTGGCCGCGACGTGGCTCGAGACACCCGCGAAGCCATTCAGCGCCTCTCCGCAGTGGTCGGTGAGACCGGGCAAACCGTCGCGCAATTGGCTAAGGACAGCAATGAGATCGGAACGGTGGTCGACGTCATCAAAGGCATTGCCGACCAGACGAACCTGCTGGCCCTGAACGCCGCCATCGAAGGCGCGCGCGCGGGCGATATGGGCCGGGGATTCGCGGTGGTCGCCGATGAAGTGCGCCAGTTGGCACAGCGCACGACGCAGTCCACCACGCAAATCCATAGTCTGATATCGCAGTTGCAGGTCTCCTCCAACAATGCCGTAAAAACCATGGAAAGCGGGCATCGACAGGCCGAAGAAGGTGTCGCCCGCGTGCTTGAAGCAGACCAGGCGTTGCTCGGCATCAGCGAGGCCGTCGCGCACATTACGGACATGACCACCCAGATTGCCGCGGCGACCGAAGAGCAAACCTCCGTTGCAGAGGAAATCAGCCGCAACATCACGACCATCGCCGGTCTTGCGGATCAAACATCTGAACAGGCCAGGCATTCCGCAGAGCTGAGTCGGGAATTAACGCAGACAGCCATGACCCAGTATTCATTGGTCGAACGTTTTAATCGCTAGTCAATCAACTGGCGCGACAACAGCCCGCTGCGCGCGGGCAATTTCGCGCCAGGTCGACTTCGGCTCGTTGTGACAGGCCGAATCCGGCCGGCAGCGCTGTCCCGCGCACGGTTCCTCGCCGAGATGGATATGTAACGCCTCCCCGATCCGCTTCTTGAATAAGTTGTCGCTTCCGACACTTTCTCAGGAAGAGAACATGCTGAATGACAACCCCTTGCTTGATCCCGATGACTTGCCGTCGTTCACAAGGATTCGCGCGGAGCATCTGGTACCTGCCATCGAAAAAATCATTGCTGACAGTCGCCGCAAAGTCGCCGGAATCATCGTCAGCCAGACACCTTTTCCTACGTGGGACGACCTGGTACTGGCAATGGATGCCATAAAATCCCGGCTCGAAAGCACGCTTGAAGTGATCAATATTCTTGGCACCGTCAGAACCGCGCAGACCTGGACCGCCGCCGTGGCACGCTGCGCTGACTTGGCCGCGGCGTACAAAATGCAACTGGCGCAAAACACCGAATTATTTGCGTTGTATCAAGCACTCGCCGACAGCCCGGCCGCCGCCTTGTTTGAAAAGCCCCGCCAGAGAGTGCTGCAGAAAATACTCCGGGAATATCGATTATCCGGAATGGACCTTACGCCGCACTCACAACGCCTTTTGAGCGAGTTGAACAGCGAAATCAAGCGACTGGAAGACACCTTCAAATCGCACTCGCGCCTGGCAGCCGATGCCTGGAGCCAGCACGTTACAGATGAAGCGCTGTTGGCAGGTCTGCCAGCCCCGATAAAACGGTACATGGCGAAAAAAGCCCAGGAAAAACATCTACCGGGCTGGCGGCTCGACTTGAGCAACGAACCGTTTCAAATGGTGATGCGGTATGCCGAACATCGTCCGCTGCGCAAAGCTGTGTGGGTCGCGTTTTACTCAAAGGCGTCGGCTCAGGGTTATGACCCCGCCCACAATAACGATGAGGTATTGGCATCGTTGCTGAATGCCCGACACAAGAAAGCCAGGCTGCTGGGCTACGAAAACTTCGCTGAATTTGCCCTTGAAGGGCAGATGGCTGACTCCACTGAGCACGTAACGGCATTTTTACGCAACGCGGTGGATGAACAGCAGGATGCGTTTGCCCGGGAAGCCGAGCAACTTGAAGCGCGCGCGATACAGCACGGTATTACTGAGGTACAGCCTTGGGATTATGAATTCCTCGGCGAAAAAATACGTCAGGACGAAGCAAGCGCTTATGAGCCGTTACATGAATATTTTCCGTTGGAAAGAGTCTTGAGCGGCTTATCCCAATTCACCCAGTTGCTCTTTGGCGTCGAAGTACTTGAGCGTTCGGATGTTGAGGGCTGGCACTCGGATGTACGACTCTTCGAAGTCAGAGAGTATCAGCAAGCGATTGGTTATTTGTTTGTGGATCTTTACCAGAGTGCCGTGAACGACACAGAGGGCGAGACGATCGGGCTGCGGAACCGCCGCATCACTGCCGAAGGTCGACCCAAATTACCAATGGCCATTCTGCGCAGCGGGCTGTTTCCGCGCAGCGATGATAAACCCCACCTGCTCGACCACCAGAAGTTGCACGTGATACTGCATGAATGGGGGCATTGTCTGCAGCAACTTTTGACACAGGCGGCATATCGGGACATTTCCGGAATAAACGGATTGGCGCACGACACGGTTGAGTTCGCCGGCCAGTTCATGGCGCAGTGGTGTTTTTCCAAAGCGTTTCTGACCTGGCTATCGAGCCATTACGAGACTGGCGAAACGATTCCGGAGACGCTGCTGGAACAACTGATGACGGCTCTGCGCACACAAACCAGTTGGGCAACAGCCGATTCGCTGCTGATGATGCTTTTCGATTTTGAAGTGCATTTCACCCAGGGTGATGGTCGCAGCGCCCACGAGATATTCGAGGCAGTAAACGCGGTTGTCGGCCACTTGCAGTGGCCAGAGAATGTACGTCCTTTCAACGCTGCGCAGATGATGACTACAGGCTTTGCGGCGAGGGTCTATTCCTATAAATGGTCGTACGTGCTTGCCAGCGCCGCGTTCGAAAAATTCCAGAACGAGGGGGTTTTCGACCCCGCGACGGGACGCGCCTTCCGTGAAGCTTTTTTTGCCCAGGGCGACGCGCGCTCATTGATGCAATCGCTCGAGGTCTTTCTGGGTGCACCCTATACAGCCAGGCTGATGCGCGCCGTTGGTCTGCGCGATCTCAAGGCATTGCATCGCACGGAGGAATCGGCGGGAGCAAGACATGGGCTCGGACGCCCGCAAGCCGATACAGCCCCGGACCCCAGCGCCCATCTGACAAAGCGGATAGAAGCTTCACAGCGACAAATGATGCGTCTTGACGCGGCCGTACCGCTGGCTTCAGCCGTGGCCACGGAGTGTCTTACCGAGGCATTTAAAACCGCGTTCCCCTCACTGGCGGACCAGGTCTCGGTCGCGGAGCTGTCAGTGCGCTGCGTGCGGCAAGAGCCTATCCCGCCCGCGGAACGGTTGCCCGGCGGGGCGCTTTTCAGACACACAGTGATAGACACCCTGCCCCTGCAAACGCTGTTCTGGCGCTCACTTGCCGGAAAGACCGACGTGCATGAACGTTTCCTCGACATGAGCCTGATCGAGGTGGTCCGTCATACGAACGGCACCACGCAAGTGCCCGCTTCCCTGAACAGCAACCACGCAAAAGACAGGCTCGAGCGACTGCTGAACACTACGCCGCTCGCGTACCCAAGACAGCTTGAACGGGCACTGGACACCTTCTGGGAGACGCCTGCCACCTTCAGCCAGGGCCACAGCGTCAGCGACTGGCTGGCTCAGGAATTCAGCACCCAACTCAGCACCCAGGCCGATCTATGCAGGGCTGACGGGACGCTCGGTCCGCAGTTGCACAAGGCCGTGATCGATTATGCCCTCGCGGTACCGCACGACACATCCCGTGAAGCTCGCCTAGGGGTATACGCCTTTCACTACACCCCCGCAGACTGGGGGGCCAGCGTGCCCATGCCTGGCGCGTTTGCGTTGACCCTGCACAACCCCGACGCGCAAACAGAAGCAATGCTCTACAGCCTGGGTCAACCGCTTGAGGTGTACAGCAACCTGTCGCAGCTCAAGACGGGCCTGATGCAGGACAGTGCGACAAAGGAAGAGGTGCACGCTGCGCCGATGACGCAAAAGCTGTTTCCACGACGGGTCCAGGACCTGCGGGCCAGGCAGCAAGACGCCGTGAGGAATATTATTTCAGGCGGCCCGGCAGAAGAAGAAGATGTTACCGCCTGGGTCGACAGAATCGATGCAGCATTGAACCTCTCAGGGCAGTTGGACTTGGCGCAAGTCCTGGACGAACACCAGTTTCGGCTCAAACAGCAAGCGCTGGACACTTGGCTGCATGCCAATCGCGCAGTCAGCGGCAGTGATCGCCTCGCCTGGTGGGCGGCGGCGCGGGATTGGCGAGAGGCGGTGGTCGACCTGACGTCCCTGCCACCTGACCCGGCGACACTGGGAACGCCAGAAGCCCTGCGCAAATGGACCCGCACGGAGCTTGCCCGTCTGATCGAGGACAAATACCCGCCCGCCGACCCTGATGCGGTGTTTCTGAGTATCCACAAACAGAAAATCGACCCGCGTGCGCCCGTGGGCGCATCTCCCTACGGCTCCGGTCTGGCGGTGACCGACCTGTCGTATGTGGATGACCGTCGTTCGCTGAGCGAATGGGCGATCTCCAACCTGACACCCCGAGAACGCAACGCACGGTACCATGGCGCGGAAGGTCCGCTGAGCTACGAAGCCATGTGCGAGCTGATCGAAACCGCTGACGTGGGCAGGCGTTTTCTCGAATGGCTCGGTCCTGAAGCCCGACAACGGCAGACCGAATGGATGGCCTTGAAAGCCAGGCAGATCCGGGCGCACCTATGGACAGCTCATATTTCCGGTGACCTGACGCCTGACAGGCACAATACAGGGCTGCAGCTGGTGCTGGCCGCGCTGGACAGCCCCGAGCCTGAAGGGCGTGGGACGGTCAACGGGTACGAAGTGGTGGTCCATCAACTGCAATGGAACCACGACGTACTGAATGACGTCCTGGCGTTTGCGGTGAAGACCCCGGCGAGCCGGCCTTCGCTGACGCTGTACACCCCCGGGGCGCCTGACGGCAAGCAATTCAGGGAGGTCCACGCCGCGTCCATCCGGACACTGGGCGCAGCGGTTACCCAGGCGCTCACAAGCTCCCGGCAGATGCTGCTCTGGCTTATTTCAAAGTTGCCACTGGCCGCGCAGGCTGATCAGTTGGACAGCATCACACCGACCTCGCCGAACCTGACGACACAGGCGAAAATAAAACAGGTGACGCAATCGATTTTCTCCCCCACCCGGTATCGGGCACGGGAGAGTTTTACTTCGGGGATTTCCTTTCCTGTCGCGACAGAGAATCTGCTGAAGGTGCTGCACGAAACGCAGATAGCCAACGCGCTGAAGACTGCCGATGTACTCACCGTGTCCAACGCCGAGCGCGACAGCACGGCGGCGCAGGAGGGACGTAAAAAAGGCCTGGCCCTGCTGACCGGCGCCATGTCGATGTTCCCGGCAGGCCGGATGGGTGCAGTGTTGGCGCGCTCGGTCCTGCCTGAAATGGTGGGCGGCGCCGCAGTGGCGGCGATAAAGGACGAAGGTGGCAGTGCCAGCCAATGGGTCAGTGATTTCATCGGTGGATTGGGCGAAGTGCTGGCAGAGGGCGGTGAAGACCTGATCATGAGCCACGCTGGCAGAAGAAGGAGCAAGACAGGCGTTTCGTCGTCGTCCGTTCCTCGCCTGTACGACCCGCAGTTGAAGCCTTTCCAACTTAAAGGGTTCGATGATAAAGGGCTGGTGCCCGAGGGCCGTTACGTATTCAGGGACGCGGGGGGACAAGGCTATCTGAAACAAGGCAAGAACTATTATAAGACCGCCGTGCAAGGGGGCCAGCGCATTGTGTACGCGCCGAATAACCGCGCGCAACAGCGGACAGTGCGTTGGGAGGACGGCAAATGGCGGGTTGAAGAGCGATCAAGAGCACTGGGTGGCGGTCAAGGTTCAATCTCACCCGGGGTTCCGAAGGCATCCCAACAACAGCGCAAACATGCCTTGGTGCAAGGCGTTCTGATGCCCATGCGCAATCCCCCTCCCGCAGAAGCCGTGGTTGTGAGAGCGTCTATCAACGCCATGCCCACGGAGCTTGCCCACCGTATACTGGATCAGACGTTGCACGACTTCGACACGCCAACCATCGATCGTTTTCACACACTCATCAGCGATGTGCAAAATAACCGTCTCAACCCCACGCTTTATAAATTCGCCTACCAGACCCTGAAGTTCAAATTTTTCCTGTGGCGGGCTGTGGATGCGCACATCCAGCACTTCGAAGAACATTTAACTGGCATCACCTTTACGGACGCCCAAAAAATAAAACTATTTGATATAGCACTTCTTCTCAGAAATGAACTGGTTGACAGCGATAATAAATTTACAAAAATTGAAATGACGGTGATGCCGGATAATTTTACCGGCGCAGTATTCATTGCTTTAACTCCCCCACAGGGCAAAAACAAGGTAGCACTCGAAAAACTCAAGCACGAAATGACCCAATTGCTTTCTGAGGCAGAGGCTATATCCGTGGCTAATCTGAAAATGCGATTCCCTGGGGAAGCCCACCAGGTAGCAGCCGCGATAAAAGAATATATAGAGGCCCCCGGCAACCGTGACGCGTATAAAAAAATGATGCTGGAGACGCTCAGGGCGCAAATGAAAGCCAAAAACAGACTTGGCTTACTCACGGAAATCCGCAACCGCGGCATTCCTTACATCGTGGTTAAAAAAGGAACCTCACAGCAGAAATCCAAAATGACCACCAGTGAAGATATTCAGCGCTTCACCAAGGATCTCTCGAAGTACCAGGAACCCTTTGAGATTGAGCCGCTGACCAAGGTTACGTCGAAGAAGGTAGAAGGCACACCGGCATCCGTGAGCGGAGCGCCCCGTGTGCCGGAGGCCCCAGCCACGGCAGACACGTTTACGGTCACCCTTGGCCCGCTGGCGGAAACGCAGATGTCCTACGACAACTTCCCCGCCCCGGCCAAAGCCAAAATCATGGAAATTCTGGAAGATATCCGCTCCGGCAGAGCCACGACCAAAAGGATCAACGGGTATTACTGGTACGACATGGCCCAGCTGGAACCGGGCGCTGGCCGGGGAGCCTGGCGCGCCGCGTTTGAACGCACGGGCACGACCTGGATACTTCAGGGTTTCTATGATTACCACAGCAACAAACCCGCGACGGTCTGGGGAGAGTAAGCAAAACGGCGCGACGCTCAGCCACTCAAACCCGCAAGCCGAGCCGTTATCCAAGCGTGACTGTGCGCAAGTACCTTGCCCGCCAACGCATACGGAAAATGGATAAACCCATGGGCAGAAGCCGGTAAGAGGTGCAGCTCAACCGGCGCGGACGCCCTCCAGCGTTCCGCCAGCTCCAGTGTGTCGTCGCGCAACGGGTCCAACTCGCCGGCAAACATCAGCGCGGGGGGCAGCCCGGTAAAGTCGCCATACAGCGGTGACAAGTGCGGCCGTCGACGCTCTTCGTCGCTCATGCCTGGCGTCAGCAGGCGCAACGCCTCGACCATGCCGGGGCCGTCCAGTACCAGCGTGTCAGGTCCCGCCGCGCGCACGCTTGGCGTTCCCGTCAAGTCGTAGACGCCGTAATACAGCAGCGCCCCGCTAATCCGCCCAAGCAGGTCGGGCCACTGCTTCAATGCCAGTAAGGTGGCAACGGCCAGATGCGCCCCTGCCGACTCGCCCACGACGATAACCGGCAGGCCCGCGAACGCCTCGCGCTCGTCACTCAACAACCAACGAGCGGCCGCCAGACAATCGTCCATCAGGCCTTCGACCGGCGTGGTGACGGCGAGACGATAGTCGACCGAGACCACGACCACGTCGCACGCGTTGACGATGGCCAGGTTCAGGTCGTCATTCATCTGCGCGTTACCGATCACCCAGCCGCCACCGTGGAAATCCAGCACCACGCCTTTGGCTCTGCCCTTGGGCCTGATGATCCGTACGGGCACTTGAACGTCGCCCGCGCCAATCACTTTGCTGTCGGCCTCAAGCCCCTGTTTGCGCAACTTACCCGCGCCACCCAGTTGACTGGCGCGCAACAGCGCCTGAATCACGCGGGGCGTGAAGCGATTGCGGATCCGGAAGCGCGGCAACCAGGCGAGCGTTTTATTGAAACGCCGCACCTGGGCCAGTTCCTGTTCGGTGACGGGCCAAAGCATCGTGGCTGGGCGTTCGGAATCGCTCATCAGCGGTTATGCCGCAGGATGGAAAAATTCAACGCGGCGGCGACAGACAGCCACACCAGATACGGGAACAGGATCAACCCGGTGATCAGGTCCAGCCGCAACGCCATAACCACCATTGCCGCAACCACCAGCCACAGCAGCGTGATGATGACCAGTCCGGCGAACATGCGCTGTGCGCCGAAAAACACCGGCGTCCACAAGGTATTCAAGGCAATCTGCACGGCCCATAACGCCAGTACCATCTGGCTCCCTGGTAGCTGGCTCAAGCGATAACCGGCCCAGGCCAGCAGCAGATAGATAAGCGTCCAGGCCACCGGAAACAGCCAATTGGGTGGAGTGAAGCCGGGCTTGACCAGCGATTCATACCATTGGCCGGGCTTGAATATGATGCCGGTGCTGGCCGCAGCGCCGCAGGCGAGAAGGAAGATAAAGAAGGTCATCGTCTGTCCTTGGTTGTCAGCTGTCTGGAGGTTGTTTCAGGGTTGGACGCCCCGGGAACCCTGAAAAGTTCACTGTACCTGCAACAGCCGACTCGCCCCGCGAAGGACGTCAACGATAACCCGCGGCGCTGAGGTCTAGTCTTTCAACTCGCTCAACCGATGGCTCGCCGCGTCGTCATAGGCCACATACAACGATTCTGCGACCTGGCTTTTGATGGCTTTGGTGCTCTCCAGCCCCAGTACAAACCCCTCGGCCTTGCCGCCGGCGCGGTTCAGGTCTGCTTTTGTATCGGCACCGGTGATGGCGTCCATCAGCTTGGCAGCGCGTGGGCCGACGCCTTTGGGCAGGCTGATCTGGTCGATGCTCATTGCGCCACCTCGGATGCAAGAGAGACGGGGGTGTTGCGGGTCAGCGAGGTCATTGGCGACTCCTGAAAAGTGAAGGTCGGGAGCGCAAGAAACCACTGCCGGGGCGCACATGGTAGACCGCTATGGCAATTAAAGGGGGACAGAGTGCTCAAGGCCGGCCCGCGCACCCTTCGGCTGATGTGCCGCGAGTCGACGTCGAACAAACAGCATGACGTCTACACATTCACGGCCTTGGCGTTTGTACGCGGATTCGCAGCTGACCGAGCAGAGTTGCCGGTGCAACTGTCTGCGACCACTGTAGGAGCGAGGGGGGCGCCTAGCCCTTGCTCGCGAAGAACTCATAGGCGCCGCGTTTATCCAGGAAACACGCGTTATCGTTGACGTTCTTCGCGAGCAAGCTCGCTCCTACAATGGTCGCTATTGGCTTAACTGAACAGCATTGCGTTCCTGTCTCGGCCCATTCAAACCTTGTCGCTGCCTGCGGCTTCCGCGCAAATGACTGGCTCCTCACTGGATTCGGCAGCCAGCTTCAAGCGATCAGCCTTGCTGATATACGTATTCTTGCTGGCCGGGGCCAATTTGGCACTGGCTTTTTTGGCGTGGGCTTTCAACAACTGCTTGATTTTTTTACGGCGATTCATGATTTCTACTCAGCGTGTAAACGCTTGAATGATATCTCACCGCAACCGAAACCTCGCCGTATTCCCGCTCAACGCCCGGCTTCCCTCACTCAGCATGTCCGCCGCTTCGTTCACTGCCCGCGCGCCCTCCAGCAAGCGCCCCGCAGCCTGATCCACCTGTTGGATATTCCCACTCACCTCATCCGCTGTCGCCGCCTGTTCCTCTACCGCCGCCGCAATCTGCGCCAAGGTATCGGTCACGTTTTGCACAGCGCTGGCAATCTCCCCCAACCGATTGCCCAACCCTGTCACCGCTTGCGCATCGGTCAGCGCCTGGTCGCACGCGGCCGCCATCAAACTGACCGCCTGGCTTACGGTGGCGCGCAGGCTGTCGACGGTGCTGGCGATTTGTGCGGTGGAGGCTTGGGTGCGTTGCGACAGGCTGCGCACTTCATCGGCGACGACCGCGAAGCCGCGACCTTGTTCGCCGGCCCTTGCGGCTTCGATGGCTGCGTTGAGTGCCAGCAGGTTGGTCTGTTCGGCAATGCCACGAATGGTGTCGACCACCGATTGGATTTGCTGGCCTTGCTGGCTCACCTGATTCAGTGCGTCGGCGGTATCGGTCAGGCGCTGGTTGAGTTGCTGGATGCTGGCCGTGGTGCGTTGGCTGTCGTGGCTACTGTCTTCGGCAATGCGCCGGGTCTGCTGGGCGCTGCCGGAGGCCTGCTCGCAGCTTTTGGCGACACCCAGAGAGGTCGCCGCCAATTGTGTGGCCGCCGCCGCGATCTGGCTGATTTGGTGTTGCTGATCTTCCACTTCGGTGAGGGTGCTGCCCGACTGCACGGTGAGAGTCTGCACCGCAGCACCCAATTGCTGCGTTTCGTGATTGCCCCCCAACAGGCTGGTGCGCAGTTGCACCACCGCAACGTTGAGCGCGGCGCTGATGGCGGCCAGTTCGTCGCGCCCTTCAACGGCGACCTCGACACACAGATTGCCGTCACGCAGGGATTCGGCCAGGGTGGTGATGCCACTGGCGCTACGGCGAATCGAAGCTTGCAGGCATATGAACAGGTACAGCGCCGCCAACACCAGCAGACTGAACGTCGCCGCCACCGGAATGAATTGTTTGAGGGAACGGTCGCGGTAGTAATCCAAGCGCGCATCCAGAGCATTCAATGATTGATTGCGCAGCGCGCCCAAGGTCCCGAGCATGCCGTCGACGCTGCCGTCGAACGCGTCCGTGTCGAGCTTGATCGTGCCGTCGAATACGCCGTCGTCCAGCACTTTGAGTTGGCTATCCAGCAGTTGCGAGCTGCTGTCGTATTGAGTGATCCAGGGTTCCATGCCTGGGTATTGCTTGGCCCTGAGCGAAACCGCGGCCTTGGCCAACTGCTCCCGGGCATCGCCAATCCGACCGCGCAGGTCGCGCATCTGCAAACGGCTTTGCAAGCTGAACTGCCCCGAGGCGATGGACGACTGGCCGACGCTGGCCATGCGCCCGATACGCTCGATCAGATCAGGCGCGTGCTGCGTGGCAATTTGCATCATCAGGTAGGTTTCAAGCCAGGGGTCGAGGATCAAACCGGCATCCAGGGTGATCTGTTCGCGCAGGGCCTGCATCGCACTCAGCGCCGAGGTGAAGCGATCATAGCCATCCGGCCACCAGCCGACGGTGCGCAAGGACTGGGTGTCCATGCCATCGACCGCGGCCTGGAGCGTCGCCAACCGCGCCAGGACTTGCGCGCTGGCATTCTGAGCCTTGAGTGAGTCGCCCAGGTTTTGCAGGCTCTGCACGATCAGCGGATGGTTGGCATCGACCGCAGCCATTGCCGTCTTGGCCGCAGGCGTGGGTTCACGCAGAATATCGAGCGCTTTCCAGCGCGCCGCCAGGTTGCGCTGAGCGGTCAATTGGTCATCCAACGTATCGAGCATCAACAGTTGCCGCACGCCGGATTGCTCATTGGCAATCACCGCAAGCTTGGCGCGATAGTCCTGCCCCATCATCCACAGGCTGCCGGCCAACGGCAGCATGAACAGGAAAAACAGAATCTGAAACTTGCGCGCAAAACCAAAACGCCCGAGCAGACGGATACCTGGCGATAAAACACGTTGCATGTCCGACGACTCCCCTGAACAACCTGCACACTTCAATGGTGGCTGAAGCATTGAAATGATTAGCGGCCAAATGCCATGTCATTGATTGGGAAGGCCCAAGCAAGAAACGGACCGTGGGTCGACGACCTTGGAAACACCGGCTGTGGCGCTGCATCAGCAGCGCCTTGGTGCGCAAAAATGGGGCAAAAGCACTCAGTGGTGAAGGTGGGACTGTAACCGTCAGCGGCTCGGTGGCACACTTCGTCGACCCTGCGAACGGGGTGATCGTCCACCACCGTGATTGCAGGGATTCGCCAGACATTACCCGCAGGGAACCTTATGGGCTTTTTAGAACGATTGTTTGGTGGCCGTTTCACCCTGCCGCCGCCCGATGAAACCAATCTCAGCAGTTCGGCGATCCTGAAAGAGCTGCGACCCGGGGCACAAAACCCGGCTCAACGGCAAGCCTTGAAGACGCTCGCCGAGACCCTGCTGGCAAGGGCCCCAGAACAGGAAGGGGCGAGACTTGTGCGGCGTATCCTGCGCAAATATGCGATGGGGGACAGTACCTGCACAGCGCTTACAGAGGGGTTGCTGGATGACGCCAGGGGACAAAAGCTCGAATACCTCGCGCTGTTGAGCGTCGATTGGAGAGGTTACGACGAGTTTGAATATTCGGCGCCCTATCTGGTTGAGGCCGCCGGCCTGCCGCAGACTTATGTCTACCGGCACACCGGCACCTCTTCGATGCCGGAAGTGCTTGAACACTTTGATCAATGGCTGGCCGGCTTTGGTAAGCGGTTTGTGCACCTGGACTCTGAAGATGACCGTTACACCGGCTTTATCGTCGCGGTTGATCAGGTGGAGGCCATGATTGAGCTGGCCCGAGCTTCGGATATTCGCGTCAGCCTGGATAGTTTTTGAATCACCAGAGCCGAGCACGAAACTGACCGCTCATTGCGTCGCTGCCGCTGGAATCCGCCGCAACACATCGTCATAGGGCGCAAGGTCGAGAAACGCGGTGACTTCGAACGCCTTGCCGTCGCGCATGTGGAAGATCCAGGCATAGCTGTTGTGGTAAGGCTGCCCATCCTGCGCAACGCCGAGGCCGTCCCATTGAATGATCACATGATCGCCATCTGCCCAAACCTGCTTGTTCAGCGGTTTTACCGGACTCGACAAGCGTGACACGAACGGCCGAACGGCGTGTTCGATGAACCTGTCGACGCCCCGATAGGTCCCCGCACTCGGGCTCGAGCCCTTGATCGTCCAGATCACGTCCGGCGCCAGCATGTCGCTGAAGAACGTGCTGCCACCCGCGGCCCAGCGATCGAAGGCCTCGGTGACGAGGTGTTTGTTGCGCGCTTCGACCTCCGCGCTGGCCACAGCGGGTAGCAGCCCGCTGCCGACCACGAATGCCAAGGTCGCTGCGCGCAGGTTTTGAAAAAGTGACAGGAACATGTCGAGACCTCCTTTCAGTGTCGGGTGGGCCTTACGCCCGGCGTTGCAAATGAGTGCCGCCAAAGATCAATTGCTTAACCATCGGCCGCGCGACAAAACGCTCTGGAAAGATCAACTCGGGTGCACTCGCCTGATCCAGGCGGGCAATGTGTTCATCCTGCAGCTCAAGGTCGAGCGCGCCCAGATTATCCTGCGCCTGCGCCAGTGTCCTGGCACCGAGCACGGGGGCGACCACCGCCGGATTGAGCAACGTCCACGCCAGGGCCACCTGCGAGGATGTCGCACCAATCTCGCTGGCGATGTCGCCGACGACACTGGCGATGCGCAACGAGCGCTCATTCATATGCCCCGATGAGCTGATCACGCCTTTGCGGGTCGCCGAAACACCGGCTTCGCTGGCTTGCTGCAAATCGTCGTGCGTGTATTTGCCGGTCAGGATGCCACCGCCCAACGGCGACCACGGCAACACACCCAACCCCAGCGCTTCGGCCATCGGAATCAACTCGTGTTCGACACTGCGCTCGACCAGGCTGTACTCGATCTGCAACGCCACCAACGGCGACCAGCCGCGCAAGTCCGCGAGTGTCTGCAACTGCGCGACCTTCCAGGCCGGGGTGTTGCAGATGCCCAGGTACAGTACTTTGCCGGCGCGGACAAGGTCGTCCAACGCGCGCATTACCTCGTCGCTGGAGGTGGTGAAATCCCAGGCATGCAGGTACAGCAGCTCAATGCGATCGGTATCGAGTTGCTTCAGGCTGGTCTCCACTGAACGCATCAGATTCATCCGGTGGTTACCACCCGAGTTGGGGTCACCGGGATCACGCGCCATGGTGTACTTGGTCGACACGACGAGGCGCTCGCGCTTGCCCTTGAGGAACTGGCCCAGGATGCGCTCCGATTCACCATTGGTGTAGTTGACGGCCGTGTCGATAAAATTGCCGCCCTGATCGACGTAGCTATCGAAGATCCGCCGCGCTTCGGCTTCCTCCGCGCCCCAACCCCAGTCGGCGCCGAAGGTCATGGTGCCCAAGGCGAGCGGTGAAACGCGCATACCTGATCGTCCGAGCAGGCGATAGTGGTCGAGTGCTGTGATAGTGGGCATGATGTTCTCCTTACAGGGCTTGGATATAAGCGTGTAGGAAACGAGTCTGCCTTCAACGGCGCATGGGCTTGTAACAGGATCGTCCGGCGTTCTTGCAGGATTATCCAACCAAGTGCCGAACCACCTTCACACACGTTCAACGGAGTACGCATGGGCACTCTGGAAATGCTGGTCGATCTCATCAGCCGCCACGCCCCGGCGGACGGCATCCATCACACATCGATCGCAGGTGTCAGCCTGGTGCGTTCGGGTGTACCGACAATGCCCATGCCGGTGGTCTACGAGCCGACCCTGTGCCTTATCGCCCAGGGTCGCAAGCATGTTACGGCGGGCACGGCGTCGTATGTGTATGACGCGGCCACGTACCTGGTCGCGTCCGTGGATATCCCCGTGATGGGCTCGGTCATAGAAGCGAGTGAAGCCGCGCCCTATCTGTGCCTGGTACTCGACCTGGACATGACCGCGCTGAGCGAACTCGCCTTGCGCCACCCGGCCGCGGAAGAGAAAAATCCGCGACCTGCCTCCGGCATCGTCCTCAACACCACCACCCCCGAGCTGCTGGACGCGGCGCTCAGGCTTGCCAGACTGCTGGATAATCCAGGCGACATCGAAGCACTGGCGCCGCTGATCGTGCGAGAAATGCTCTACCGATTGTTGACCGGAAACGGTAACGGCGGGGTCCGGCAAATGGCCAGGGCCGACAGCCGTCTGCGGCAGATCGCCAAGGCCATTGCCTGGCTACGCAGTCATTACCACGAAAGCTGCCGGATCGATGACATCGCCGACCTCGCCGGCATGAGCCGCTCGACGTTTCACGCGCATTTCAAAGCCGTCACCGCCATGAGCCCACTGGAGTTTCGTAGCCAATTGCGGTTACAGGAAGCTCGGCGACTGATGGTGGCCGAAGCGCTTGATGCGGCCGGTGCCGGGTATCGAGTGGGTTATGACAGCCCTTCGCAGTTCAGCCGGGACTATGGGCGGATGTTTGGCATGCCACCTGGCAGGGATGCGGTTCGGTTGCGGGGTGTGGCTGAATCGGTCACCGAGTGAGGCAGGTTTTCAGGTGCTGGGGCGTTGCTGCGGTCGTGGTTTAACGGGACGCCTATCAAGAGCCAGAGCCGCCTTCTGTAGGAGCGAGCTTGCTCGCGAGAAACCTGAGAGCGCCTCGGGAGGTCAGATTTCCCGTGTCATCGTAAACGACCTTCGCGAGCAAGCTCGCTTCTACAGAGGGAACACGTTCACAAAAAATCAGGTCGGCTATCAGGCCGCCGTGCTTCGGATTTTGATCGTAGAGTGATGGGAGAGGGTCAGGGTGGTTCTCAAGCCAGCAATTCGGTGATCCAACGGACCTGCTCGGCGATAGCTTGCACCTTCTCCTCAGGCAGCGTCTGCCGCGCCCGGGCGAAATGATTCAGGGTCTTCTGCTTATGGCGCAACAGACGCTGCCACTTGGCCAGGAACGCCGGGCTGCGGACCTGCATTTGCAGCGGGCCGAAGTACAGTTGCTCGGCGGTGTAGCTCACCGGGCCGGTGCGTTCCGCGACGATGATTTCGTAGTCGAAGCGGTTTTCCCGCAGCAGCTCCTCGCAGAGGATGCGGTAGCCGTTTTCCATCAACCATTGGCGCAATGGCTGCTCGCCGCCGTTGGGTTGCAGGATCAGACGTTCATCGCCGCTCAGGCGTGCCTTGCCGCTGTCGAGAATGTCGCGGATGGTCTCACCGCCCATGCCGCAAATACTGATCGCGGTGATCCGGTCTTCCGGCTCGATCGCTGCCAGGCCACTGGCCAGGCGCACCGTGATGTAGAGCGCCTGGCCATTTTCGCGCACACTGCGCTCGGCCGCGTGAAACGGCGTTAATGCCACCTCCCCGGCCACCGCCGCCGCAATGGCACCGCGGCGCATCAGCGCCACCGGCAGATAGCCGTGATCCGAGCCGATATCGGCCAGCCGCGCACCGGCTGGCACATGCGCCGCGACACGCTCCAGGCGCAGGGACAATGTGTGTTGGTTCAACTGCGGTTCCTTTTCAGCACCCATGTGCCATACCGTTGGCGGCGCATGATGCTGGGTGCGAGCGGCTGGGTAAAGCGCCAGTGTGGGTCAGGTGACTGAAGGTGGGCTGAACCCCGCGGACATTTTGCGATACACGATGATTGCGCTCCGCGTGGGAAGTCTTTAACCGCATAAATCCCGCCGCGCCCCTCCCCGACTGAATCGATTCAGGCCTCGTCATCATTGATTACAGCTTTGCGGCGAACCTTTGTCCGGCAACATCGTCGGAGCTAGGACACCGATGCTTACCGCACCCTGCGAGGTTTCCGTTTGAAAGCTGCCATCATCAAAAAGTACCGCTTGATTATCAAGACCATGGGCTATGTCGGTTGGGCGCTGTTCTGGCTGCTGCTCTGGGACATTGCGGTCACCGTGGATTTCATGCTGTTCCTCAACACCAAGATCAACCTGCCGCTGATGCCCCTGACGTTGCTGGGTTCTGCGCTGGTGGTGCTGATCAGTTTTCGCAACAGCAGTGCTTATAACCGCTGGTGGGAAGCGCGCACGTTGTGGGGCGCGATGGTCAATAACTCGCGCAGTTTTGCCCGCCAGGTACTGACGCTGCTGGATGACCCGGACCAGGAGGTCAACCCGATCAAATCGACGCTGCTGCGTCGTCATGTGGCGTATGTGAATTGCCTCGCGGCGCACCTCAGGGGAGAGCCGTGTCCGGTGGAAGTGCAGGCGTTCATTCCCGGTGACGAATTCGCCCGCAGCGGCACCACCAATAACTTTGCCAACGATATCCTCACCGGTTCCGCCGCGCTGCTGGCCAGGGAGTACAAGGCCGGGCGCCTGGACAGCATTCGACTGGCGCGGCTGGAATCGACCCTGGTCGACCTGTCCAACAGCCAGGGCGGTATGGAGCGGATCGCCAACACACCGCTGCCCTACCCTTATGTGTATTTCCCACGGCTGTTTATCTCGCTGTTCTGCCTGATCGTGCCGGTGGGACTCGTGGAGTCCCTGGGCTGGTTCACCCCGCTGGCATCGACGGTGGTCGGCTTCATGCTGTTGGCCATCGAGCGCATCGGCACCGACCTGCAAAGCCCGTTCCGCTCAAGCGAACACCAGATCCAGATGGAAACCATCTGCGAAACCATCGAGCGCAACCTGCAGTCGATGCAGCGTGACTCGTTGGGTATCGAGCGTATGAGTTAACAACGCGCTGCGACACCGGGCCCGCCGTTTTTCAATGAGCGACGACGGGTTTGTCCAGGGTGCGTTTTCCCGGTTTGAACCCATGGGTGCGCGCCGACCAGGCAATGGCAAACCCGATCACCAGCAACACCAGCATCGCCCACGGGAACGACGCCACACCCCATGTATCCAGCAGCACTCCGCCTGCCACGCCACTGCCGGCGATTGCACAGTTCCAGGCCACCACGTTGAGCGACAGCGCCACATCCGCCCCATCACCCGCGGCATCCGCCAAGGCCGTTTGCAGCAAGGTGGCGGCACCGCCGAAGCTCAGCCCCCAGACCGCCACGCCGACATAGATCACCTGCGGCACCTTGGCCAACAGGCCAAATATCAGGCAGGTCGCCGCAAAGGCCGCCAGGCTGACCAGCACCGTCTTGCGTAACAGCGGCTCGACCCGTTTGGCGGTGATCCAGATCCCGGCCAATGCGGCGATGCCAAACACCAGCAGCACCACATCCACTCGCCCCAGCAGTCCGGCAGGCGCGACAAAGGGCGCGATGTAGGTATAGAGAATGTTGTGTGCCAGCATCCAGGTAATCACTACCGCCAACACCGGGCGCACGCCAGGGGTCGTCAACACTTGGCGTAATGGCAAGCGTTGGTGGGCAGCTTGTCCGGGATAATCCGGCACCTTGAGCAATACCCAGACGATCAACAACAGCGTCATCAGCGAAATGATACCGAACGCCGTACGCCAACCAACCACCCCGCCCAGCCAAGTGCCGAGCGGCACGCCAAGTGACAGCGCAATCGGCGTGCCGACCATGGCCAGCGCCAACGCCTTGCCCTGCTGTTCCGGGGCCACCATGCGCCGGGCATACCCGGCCAACAGGCTCCACGCCAGGCCTGCCGCCACCCCGGCGAAAAAGCGTGCAACCAGTGTGACTGCGTAGTGAGATGACCAGGCGGTGATCGAATTGAACAGCAGGAAACCGACAATGGTCAGCAACAGCACGTTACGTCGGCGCCAGCCTTGCGTCGCAATCGTCAGCGGGATCACCGCCAGCATCGATCCCAGCGCGTAGGCCGTGACCATCTGGCCGGTCAACGAGGGGGAAATCGCCAAGCCCGCGCTGATCTGCGGCAACAGGCCTGCCGGCAGGGTTTCAGTGATGATGCAGATAAAGCCTGTCATCGCCAGGGCCAGCAAGGCACCGATGGGTAAACGGTCAGGCTCGGCAGCGGCAGCGGCCGAGGCAGAACGGGAAGGATTCACAGTGAGCGTTCCTGAGTTGAGTGGCTGAAGGACGAGTTAAATACCGATTGGTACAAATGTTGACGGAGGCACGCTTACGTTGTCAACGACTTATGTATCGAATAGTATTTAAGTCATCACTCAGAGGAATTTGTCATGGCGCAGATGGGCCGCCCCCGCAGCTTCGACCGCGATCAAGCCATCGAACAGGCGTTGCACCTGTTCTGGGAGCATGGTTACGATGCCACGTCGTTGAGTCACTTGAAGGCGAGCTTGGGCGGCGGAATTTCCGCGCCGAGTTTTTATGCGGCCTTCGGTTCCAAGGACGCGCTCTTCCAGGAATGCGTGCAGCGTTACCTGGGCACGTTTGCCCAGGTCACCGAATGCCTGTGGGATGAACAGCTGCCGCCCCGCCAAGCGATTGAAACCGCCTTGCGCCAGTCGGCACGCATGCAGTGCGAGGACGGCCACCCCAAAGGCTGCATGGTGGCGTTAGGCGTGATGAGTGCGCCTTCCCCGGAAAATGCCCATGTGAGTGCCGCCCTGACTGCGTCGCGAGCGCGTACGCGTGCCGGAATCGTGGCGTGTGTCGAACGCGGCATGGCCGCCGGGGCGCTCCCCGCCAACGCCCATGCCTTGGCGGTGGTGTTCGACAGTTTCCTGCAGGGTATTTCGATCCTTGCTCGGGATGGCGTGAGGCATGACCTCATTGATGCCGCTATCTCGCACATCATGCTGGCCTGGGATCAGTCGGCGACTGAAAATCCCGGCCATTGAGCACATCAGTCGATTCCACGACCGTCGAAATCGCCCGCAGCATGCCGTTCCGGCAACTGCTCGGCAGGCTCTCCCCACACGCGATTGACGATCCGTCCGCGCTGGACCGCGGGCCGTGCGTCGATGGCGTCGGCCCAGCGCATCACGTTCTTGTAGTCCTGCACCGATAGAAATTCGCCGGCATCGTACAAACGACTTTTCACCAGGGCGCCATACCACGGCCAGATCGCGATATCGGCAATGGTGTACTCATCACCGGCGATGTATCGACTTTGCGCCAGTTGTCGGTCCAATACATCGAGCTGACGCTTGGCTTCCATCGCGAAACGGTCGATGGCGTACTCGATTTTAGTCGGCGCGTAGGCGTAGAAATGCCCAAACCCGCCGCCCAGGTAGGGCGCGCTGCCCATCTGCCAGAACAGCCACGACAGACACTCAGCTCTGGCCCCAGGCTCCGTCGGCAAGAACGCGCCGAACTTCTCGGCCAGGTATTGCAGAATCGCCCCGGACTCGAAAATCCGGATCGGTTTTGCCCCACTGCGATCCATCAGCGCCGGTATTTTCGAGTTGGGGTTGACCGCGACAAAGCCGCTGGAGAACTGATCGCCTTCACCAATTTTGATCAGCCAGGCATCGTATTCCGCGCCGGCGTGCCCAAGGGCCAACAGCTCTTCCAACATGATCGTGACCTTCTGGCCATTGGGCGTGGCCAGGGAATACAACTGCAGGGGATGATCGCCCACCGGCAGGTCTTTTTCATGGGTCGCGCCCGCGACAGGCCGGTTGATATTGGCGAATTGCCCGCCATTCCCGGTGTTCCAGGTCCAGATCCTTGGCGGAAGATAATCGGTCATGCTTTTACTCCTGAGGCACTGGGTCATGACGAAGGGAAACGTATAGGACTGTAAACGCCTATAGCACATCTGACCTATATGCCCACCCTGAAAGCCATGCTGAAATAAATTTCTCCAGTTAGTTAGCCAGATCAGGCGGGTGACTTAAACCCCCTTGATTTAAACGTTCTCTCAAGCGTGGGCGATTCCAACCGCCGGGAACTCATGAGAAATACGATTAAGGAAGATATGGTATGAACAAAACCTCTATGCTTGCCCCCGCTGTGCTGCTTCTGGCAGGTGCGCTGGCAGGCTGCTCGACCAATCCCAACGTCTTGCAAATGCACAAGGTCACCGCTGAAGCAATTGGCCTGGCCTCGACGGATGAGCTGACAATGGGCCCGGTCACGAAAGGGAAAGAGGACTTTCTCGGCGGTACGCAGTTGACGTACAAGGCGACTACCGCCAAGGGCCGCGTCTTCAACTGCTCGACGTTCATGACCCCGGGGATTCTGCTGGATCCGCCGACATATTCGCGGCTTACTTGCACCAAATAAACCGCTCTGCCGGATCAGTGGGTGAAATTCAAGGCAAAAAAAAGCCTGCATCTCTGCAGGCTTTTCTTTATCTGGCTCCACGACCTGGACTCGAACCAGGGACCCAATGATTAACAGTCATTTGCTCTACCAACTGAGCTATCGCGGAATACGTCGTATGTTACTGATTAAAAAGGACAAGTCAAGCACTGAGCAGGCTTGGGTGAATTTCCAGGCAGTTGGTCCACTTATAGGATAGGAGCGAGCTCGCCCCGCTCCCATAAGCATAGGTACCTACACAATTTTGCCCCAAGCAGCAGATAGCGCTGTTGGCGAGCGGGCTTGTCCCGCGTTGGGCTGCGAAGCAGCCCCAGTAAGCCGAATGCGGTGTATCAGATACTCCGTAGCGGCTGGTTTTGGGGCTGCTTCGCAGCCCAACGCGGGACAAGCCCGCTCGCCACAGGGGATGTCGTCAGTTTCTGAAAGTTGTGTAGATACCTATGCCCATAAGTGGAGGTCGATGTCGCTCTCCGGGTGTCAGTTCTTCACCACTTCCTCAAGGGTAAAGCGCCCCATCGGGTTTTGCAGGAAGTTGCTGACGTTCTTGCGTGAGATGTTGATATAAGGGCTGTAGTACAGATCGATCCAGTTCACGTCCTGCTTGGCCATTTTCTGCAGGTCGACATACATTTGCTCACGCTTGACCGGATCAGCCTCGATCCGCGCCGCGGCGACCAGGTCCTTGACCTTGTCGTTGGTGTAGCGGGTCATGTAGTTCTGGTTGGTATCGTGGCCCAGGACAAAAGTGGTCTTCTGGTCCGGGTCGAGAATGTCGTTGGTCCAGTACATCACCGACAGGTCGTACTCGCCGTCCACCAGCATCTGCCAGCTTTGGGTCGGGTCGACCTTCTGCAGGTTGGCAGTAACCCCGACCTTCGACAGCTGGTCCTTGATCATCACCGCTATCTGCTCATCCGCCTCGTTGCCGGCGTTGACCACGTAGTTGAGCTTCAAGTCCTTGGCACCCGCATCGGCCAGCAGCTTCTTGGCCGCAGCCGGATCATAAGGACGCTGCAGATTGTCGGCATAGTGAAACAGTGAGCCTTTCGGAATGTAGGAATACGCCACTTCGCCCTGGCCGAAGGTGGCAGTTTTCACCAACGACTTCTTATCGATTGCCATGTCCAGCGCCTGACGCACTTCAGGCTTGGCCAGTAATCCGTGGGAATGGTTGATCAACAGGTGATCTTCACGGGTGGACGGGTCGGAGTGAATCACCACGTTCTGGTCTTTCTTCAGTTCCTCGACGCGGGAGAACGGTACGAAGATCGCGGTATCCAGCTCGTTGTTCTGGACCATGCGCATACGGGTGTTGTCATCGGTTACGGAAACCCATTCCACACCGTCCAGGCTTACGCTCTTGGCCTGCCAGAAGTTGGGGTTTTTCTGCAGGATCACCCGATCGCCCTTGAGCCACTCGTCAACCGTGAACGCACCGGACGTCACCGGGTTCTCGGAGTAGGCATCCTCGCCCATTTTCTCCATGGCCTTTTGTGACAGGATCGACACGGTCGGTGACGCCACCTGCGAAAGGAACGGCACCGATGGGGTTTTCAAAGTGACCACCAAGGTCTGCGGATCGGCCGCCTGGGCGGTATCGATCAGCTTGAACGAGTCACTCCACAACGAAGCCTTGTTGTCGCGAATGCGCAACAGGCTGAATACCGCATCATCCGCCGTGATCGGCGAGCCATCGGAGAACTTGGCCGCACGCAGTTTGAAGGTGTAGGTCAGGCCGTCCTTGGAGACCTCCCAACTTTCAGCCAGGCCCGGCACGAGCTTGGTGCCCAGGTTATCCACCCGCACCAGGGTGTCGTAGACGTTGGCGAACACCCAGGTATCGCGGTTTTGCGCGCTTTTGATCGGATCAAACGTAGTGCTGTCTTCACGGCAACCGATGGTCAACACGCCAGCAGCCTGAGCCAAACCAGCGGTCAACGACCACGCGGTGAGCGTGGCGGCGGCGAGCAACTTCAAGTGGCGGGATTGCATGTCATAACTCCTTGTCAATGAATGGCGATTGTTCAAGCACACAACTGTAACGATGATCTTGCAGAAAATGGGTCGGCGGTAATTGCTCGCGACATGTCTCACGAGCGTGCCGGCATCGGGGGTGGAAGGCGCAACCTGTCGGCAAATTCAGCGGGCTCGGCGGCTCGCCGGGCAAGGGTTCGCCAGACAACGGCCGGTGCGGATCAATTTCCGGGATCGCCTGGATCAGCGCGGCGGTGTACGGATGACGCGGCGCCGTGAAGACCGCCTCCACCGGCCCCTCCTCGACAATCTTGCCCAGGTACATCACCGCCACCCGGTCACACAGGCGCCGGACGATGGCCAGGTCATGGGCGATAAACAGAATCGCCAGGTTCATCCGCGCCTGCAGCGCCAGCAGCAGGTTGATGATCTGGCCCTGAATCGACACATCCAGGGCGGCCACACATTCATCGGCGATGATCAGCCGCGGCTCCACCGCCAACGCCCGGGCGATGCCCACCCGCTGACACTGGCCACCGCTCAGGGAGCCCGGTTTGCGCCCGGCCAATTCCGGACGCAGGCCGACCAGCTCGAGCAATTCATTCACCCGCTGCGGTATCTGTTGCGGCGCCACCTTGCGCTGCACCTGCAACACTTCGGCAAGGGTCTGACCGATGCTCAAGCGTGGGTTCAGGGCGGCATAGGGATCCTGGAAAATCATCGCCGTCTCGTGGCGCAAGCGGGCAATATCGACCGGGCCTCCGTCGAACAACACCTGCCCGGCACTGATGGGATTGAGGTGCAGAATCGCTCGACCCAGCGTGCTTTTACCGCTGCCCGACTCGCCTACCAGGCCCAGGGTTTGCCCGGCGGCCAGGGTCAGGGAGACGCCATTGACCGCCCTCACCCATTGTTTATTGAGCCCGAACAGACCGCTGCCGACAGCCGCAAAACGCACCTCGAGGTCCTTTACCTGCAACAGGGTCATCGGCGGTCTCCCAGTGGATAGTGGCAGGCCACGCGTGGACCGACGCCAGTCAGTTCCGGCAGTTGCTCGGAGCACAACGCCCCGAGATGCGGGCAACGCGGATTGAAACGGCACCCGTCGGGTAACGCATCAAGCAACGGCGGCTGCCCGGCGATGGTGCGCAGCAGCGCATGACCGCTGCTGGTGGCGGGCTGACAGTCGATCAGTCCGGCCGTATACGGATGCTGTGGACGGGCCAGCAGCTCGTACTTGCTGCCGTGTTCACAGAGTCGCCCGGCGTACATCACCGCAATCGAATCACAGGTCTGCGCCACCACGCCGAGATCGTGGGTGATCATGATGATCGACAGGCCCCGACGATCGCGCAAATCGAGGAGCAGGCGCAGGATTTGCGCCTGCACCGTGACGTCCAGCGCGGTGGTCGGCTCATCGGCGATCAGCACCTGGGGGTTGCAACCGAGGGCCACGGCGATCATCGCTCGCTGGCGCATGCCGCCGGAAAATTCATGGGGATAGTTGTCAACCCGCTGGCCGGGATCGGGAATGCCGACCTGGCGCAGCACTTCGATGGCTTGCAGGCGCGCGTCACGTTTCGAGGCGCCCTGATGCAGCCGAATGCCCTCGGCGATCTGCTCGCCAATGCGCATCAACGGATCGAGGTGGCTGCTGGGGTTCTGGAAAATCATCCCCAGTCGCCCACCCCGCACCTTGCGCATACCGGCGTCATCCAGGCCCAACAGATCCTGCCCGGCGAGGCGCACTGCGCTGCCGTGCACGCGCAGGTTGGGTGACGGGAGCAGGCGCATCACCCCCCGGCACGCCATGGTCTTGCCCGAACCGCTCTCTCCCACCAGCCCGAGGATTTCCCCTTCGGCCAGGTCAAAGGACACGCGGTCCACCAAGGTCACATCGTGACCAGCGTTTTGCGCAATGACGCTCAACTCGCGCACCTGCAGCAGACTCATGAGCGGTCCCCCAGCACATGCGCGACGCCGTCGGCCAGCAGACTGAAGCCCATGGCCAGGGTGACGATAGCCAAGCCGGGAAAGGTGCAGATCCACCAGGCAGTGGTGATGAAGGCTTGGCCCTCGGCGACCATCGTGCCCCACTCGGCCGTCGGTGGTTGCACGCCCAGGCCCAGGTAACTGACCGCAGCGCCGTTGAGCAATACCAGTACCGCGTCGGACATGGAAAACACGATCGAGCCGAACAAAGCATTGGGCAACAAATGCCGAAACAGAATGCGTACGTGGCCAAACCCAAGGCTTTTGGCCGCCAGCGCAAAATCGCTTTCCTTGAGCACCAGGATCTGCGAGCGAATCAACCGTGCGTAAGACACCCAGCCCACCAGCGCCATGGCGATATAAAAGCTCTTCAGACCCGGCCCAAGGATGGCCATGATCGCCAGCATCAGCACCAGAAACGGAAAGGCCAGGATCACGTCGATCACGCGCATGCAGAAACTGTCGAAACGCCCGCCGATATAGCCGGACACCGCGCCCACCACGGTGCCGATCACAAATGGAAAGATCACCCCGAGGATGGCCAGTTGCAGATCGATACGCGCGCCCCAGATCACCCTGGACAGAATATCGCGGCCGTAATTGTCGGTACCGAATGGATGGGCAAGGCTGGGGGCCGTCAAACTGATGTCGGTGTTTTGCGCGATAGGATCAAAGGGCGCGATCCACGGCGCAAACAACGCCAGCACCAGCCAGGCCAACAGGATCGCCAGCCCCCAAGCGGCGGTCAGCCGACCGTTGCGAAAACCGAAACGCAGGCGCAAGCGCCAGGCGGGGATCAGCGGTCGACTGCTCATTGCATTTTTACCCGTGGGTCGAGCGCCACTGTCACCACATCAGCGATAAAGTTGACCGCCACCGTGGCGCAGGCCAGCACCATGGCCACGCCCTGCACCACCATGTAATCACGGGTGAAGATCCCGCGCACCAGCAATTGGCCGATGCCGGGGATGGCGAACAGGCTTTCGATCACCACTGTCCCGCTGATCAACCAGCCGATGTTGACGGCCAGCAGATTGACCGCCGGCACCAGGGAATTGGGTAATACGTGACGTCGAAACACCTCCCGCTCCGACAGCCCACGCGCCCGGGCAGCGGTGACATGATCGGCCTGCAACTCCATCAACATGCTCGCCCGCAGGTTGCGCACCAATACCGCCGACAGCGCCAATGCGATGGTCAGGCAGGGCAACACCATGTGATGGGCCTTGTCCAGCCAAGTGCGACCGTAACCCGACACCGGGAACCAGCCCCATTGCACACTGAGCAACAGGATCAGCATCAACCCCAGCCAAAACGCCGGCATGCCCAGGCCGACGGTGGTGAACAAGCGAATCAGATTGTCCGGCCAAGCGCCTTTATTGCGCGCCGCCAGGGTGGCCAGCGGGATGGCAATCAACAGCGCCAGCAAAACACTGCCCAGCACCAGAAACAGGGTTGGCTCGATGCGGGTGGTGATCAGTTTCAGGGCGTCGACTCTGTACAGCAACGACTGGCCCAGATCGCCATTCAGCAAGTTCTTCAGGAAGTAGAAATACTGTTGCCACAAGGGTTGGTCGAGACCGTACTGGGCGCGGATTTTCAGCAGCGCGTCCGGGGTGCTGCGCGAGCCGAGCAAGGCTCGCGCCGGATCGCCGGGGATCGAGCGCACCAGCACAAAGGTAATCAGGCTGATACCCAACAACACCGGCAGCAACTGCAGCGGCCGGCTCAATACAAATCGGTAACGCGCCAGGTTCATCCGTCAGCCTCGATGGCGAGCAAGGAAGTCCAGCAACACCGGGAAGTAAGCCTGGGGCTCTTCATAGAACGGCATATGGCTGCTGTTGGGAAATACGTGCAACTCGGCATGCTTGACCGCCATTTTCATGCGCATGGCACACGCGGGGGTCAATTCATCGTGCTGGCCGGTGGTGATCAATACCGGCATGCGGAAATCAGCCATCTGCGGGAGGCGATTCCAATCCTTGAGGTTGCCGACATAGAGAAATTCGTTGGGGCCTTGCATGGTCTCGTAAGGGCCCATGTTCCAGTCGTCGAGGGAACGGGTGAGCGGTGCCGGCCATTCGTCCAGCCGGCAGACATGGCGATAGTTGAGCAAGGTGATTGCCGCCTGGTATTGCGGATGATCGAGCGTGCCCATGGCTTCATGGCGTTGCATCATTGCCACGGTTTCACTGCCCAACGCACCACGCAAGCGCTCCAACTCCCGGGAGAGATGGGGAATATCGCCGACGGTATTTTCCAGGATCAGGCTTTTGAGGGTGTCAGGATAATGAATGGCGTACTCGATGCCCAGCCAACCACCCCATGAATGCCCCAGCAGGTGAACGCGCCCCAGGTCGAGCGCTTGGCGCACGGTTTCGACTTCTTCGACATAACGGCTGATTTCCCACAAGGAAGCATCCGTGGGTCTGGCTGAAGCGCCCGTGCCAAGCTGGTCGAATGCAACCACTCGCAGGCCTTTATCCTTGAGCCAGCCATGTGCGTCGCGCAGGTAGTCACACGGCAGTCCTGGGCCGCCGTTGAGGCACAGCAACACTTCATCGCCTGCGCCAAAGCTGTAGACCACGAGGTTGTGGCCGTCGACTTGTACGTTGTGTTGCTGGTCGGGGGCAATTTCATGCCACATGTTTACATTCCTTGTTGTGTGTCGGCCTGGCAGGTAGTGACCGATCGAACCAACACTACCGAGGATGCCGCGCGTCCATAACCTAGCAATTCTTATAGGTTTGGTCTGGCAGTCCTTCGCCGAGGCGTGGCATTCTACTTGCGGTAAATCGAGATTCAAATGAATTCGGGAGCAGAAAGGATGCTGGCCAAGTTATCTGCACTTAACGGCTATCTCACGCCCGGCAGGAGCCTGGACGAGCAGATGGATAACGCCCTGGTGTTAGCCCAGCAACTGGGTTTTGATGCCTTGGTGTATGACTATTCGCCGGTACCGATCGATCATGATGGCTCGCTGATCACCCCCTCGGTGCTGCAACTGCGCAATACCCCTGATGATTGGCATTCATTATGGTGCAGCGCGGGGTTTTACCAGATTGATCCGGTGCAGCACCTGGCCCTCGACACGGTGTCACCGTTTGTCTGGTCCTACGAAAACAAGGTCGACACGGCCCTGCAAAAAGTCATCACGCGTCATCACGCCCCAGTCTCCATCTACCTGCACGACCAGCAAATGACCTGCGGCGTCAGCGTCCCCATTCACTTGCCCAAGGGCGGCTTTGCCTCACTGACCGGGCTGCGCACGGGCAAGGCCCACAAAGTACTGCAAGATGCTCGCCAGGCGCTGGGGGATTTCAGCCTGATTACCCACGCGTTGCAGGAAGTGGCCTACCCGTTATTCAGTAAAGAGCTACGCTCGTACCCCCATATTCGCCTGACCAAACGTGAGCGTGAATGTTTGAAATGGGCTACCGAAGGCCTGACCGCAGGAGAAATAGCCGAACAACTGAACCGCTCACTGGCCGTTGTCACCCTGCACCTGGCCTCGGCCATGCGCAAACTGGGGGCAAAAAACCGTGTGCAGGCGGTCGTCAGGGCCAGCCATTACCGCCTGCTTGACGACTGATTCGAAGGAAAAACCTAGCTGTTTTGCTAGTTACTTAAATTTTTCATGCCGATTATCGTGTACCTGACCAATTTTTTTCATGGCAGGGCAGGAAATGGAATTCATCGAACAGATCCACGAAGGTTTTGCGGCCTTTCGCAACTACCAGACCTGGTATCGCGTGACCGGCAACCTGGGTAGCGGCAAGACACCGTTGGTGATTATCCATGGTGGCCCGGGTTGCACCCATGACTACGTGGACGCCTTCAAGGACGTCGCCGCGAGCGGGCATGCGGTCATTCATTATGATCAATTGGGCAATGGCCGCTCAACGCACCTGCCGGACGCCGATCCTTCGTTCTGGACGGTTGACCTGTTCCTGGAAGAACTGGACAACCTGCTGGATCACCTGCAAATCAGCACTAACTACGCGATTCTCGGACAGTCCTGGGGCGGCATGCTCGGCAGCGAGCACGCGATGCGCCAACCCAAAGGCCTGCGCGCATTTATCCCGGCCAACTCGCCGACCTGCATGCGCACCTGGGTCGCCGAAGCCAATCGCCTGCGCCAGCTGTTGCCTGAAGGCGTGCATGAAACCCTGCTCAAGCATGAACAGGCCGGCACCTACCAGGATCCGGAATACCTCGCCGCCTCGCGGGTTTTCTATGATCAGCACGTGTGTCGGGTCAACCCTTGGCCGGAAGAAGTGGCACGCACCTTCGCCCAGGTAGACTCGGACCCGACGGTGTATCACGCCATGAGCGGCCCGACCGAGTTCCATGTGATTGGCAGCCTGAAGGACTGGAAGAGTATTGGCCGGCTGTCGCAAATCAAAGTGCCAACCCTGGTGATTTCCGGTCGCCATGACGAAGCCACACCGCTGGTGGTCAAGCCCTTCCTGGATGAGATCAGTGACGTGCGCTGGGCGTTGTTCGAAGACTCCAGCCATATGCCCCACGTTGAAGAACGCCAGGCATGCATGGGGACGGTGGTGAAGTTTCTGGATGAGGCCTGCTCAAGCGATAACAACCGCACAGGCCAAGACACCCGCCTCCAGGCCTGAACACCCGTGGCAGCTGGCTGCTCGACAGCTGCTACAGGTCATATTCCGGGGTTTTCCTATACCTCGCTGGTCTCGGTCCTGCCCGTAACCGGCGCCCTTGCCGGCGCCTCGGCCACCACCGGAATTTCCGTGCCTTCGGCATCAAACAGCTTGCCGGCCCGGAAGTGATCGCCATCCCGCAGTGCTGCTATATCCTGAAAGCACAGACTGCGTTCAGTACCGGCGACGAACACCGACTGTTGATCGGAATTACCTGCAGTGAAGTGGTTGAACGCCAGGTTCAACAGGATCGCCATGATCGCTGACGAGCTGATCCCCGAGTGAAAGATCGTGGCAAACCAGCCAGGGAACTGGTCATAGAAGCTCGGCGCGGCGATCGGGATCATGCCGAAACCGATAGAGGTGGCCACGATGATCAGGTTCATGTTGTTACGGTAGTCGACCTTGGACAAGGTGCGGATGCCGCTGGCGGCGACGGTCCCGAACAGCACGATCCCGGCGCCGCCCAGCACCGAAGTTGGTACTGCCGCAATCACCCGGCCCATGAAGGGCAGCAGGCCAAGGATCACCAGGAACAGGCCACCCGTGGCGACCACGTAGCGGCTCTTGACCCCGGTGACCGCCACCAGGCCAACGTTCTGGGCAAACGCACTTTGGGTAAACGAGCCGAAGATCGGCGCAAACATGCTCGACAGCATATCCGCGCGCAGGCCATTACCCAGACGCCTGGAGTCGACCTTGGTGTCGATGATTTCGCCCACCGCCAGGATGTCCGCCGAAGTCTCCACCAAGGTCACCATCACCACGATGCACATGGAGATGATTGCGGCCACATGGAAGGTCGGCATGCCGAAATGGAACGGTGTGGGAAAGCCAAACATGGGTCCTTGAGTCACGCTGGAAAAGTCAGCCATGCCGAGGAACACCGCGATCAGCGTACCGATCACCATCGCCAGCAGTATCGACAGGCGCGAGATGGTTGCACTGCCGATCTTGCTCAGCAGCAGCACCAGTACCAGGGTAATCGCCGCCAGGCCGATGTTCGACATGCTGCCGAAATCCTCGGCACGACTGTTGCCGCCCATGGCCCAACGCGCGGCGACGGGCATCAGTGTCAAGCCGATGGTGGTGATCACAATCCCGGTCACCAAGGGCGGGAAAAACTTGGTAATGCGTGAAAACACCGGGGTGATCAACAAACCGATGAGCGATGCGGCTATCACCGCCCCGAGGATCGCCGGTATACCGCCCGCCCCTTCGCTGCCGACAATCGCCACCATCGTCGCCACACCGGCGAAAGACACACCTTGCACCAAAGGCAATTGGCAGCCAAAAAACGGCAGCCCCAGGGTTTGCAGCAACGTCGCCAAGCCACCGGCGAACAACGAAGCAGCGATCAACAGGCCAATGTCTGCGGGTGATAAACCCGCTGCCTGACCGACGATCAACGGCACGGCCACGATGCCACCGTACATGGTAAGCACATGCTGCAGGCCGTAGGCCATGTTGGCAGCGACGCCGAGATTCTCATCTTCTGGCCGTTGCGGTGACACCTTCGGGATAGTCATGGTGAGGGGTCTCTGTTTTTGTTGTGCGCTCACTGTATGCAATAGAAAGATTGGATGTCCATAGAGTTGTATACAATCAATTCCACAAGATACCCTGCATCGAGGCTACAAAAATCCATTCAGCCGCCGCGCCCCGCGGCCTGAAGCAGTGCCCTCGAGGACCTGAAAAAAAATGCTCAACCCCACACTCCGTATCCATTCCCCCGCCATCTGCTACTTCGACATGGTCCGGCGCTGTCATTCGATCCGTGAAGCGGCGCGCCGGCTGAATGTCGCCTCATCGGCAGTGAACCGGCAGATTCTCAAACTCGAAGACGAAGTCGGCGCCGCCCTGTTCGAACGGCTGCCCGGCGGGCTACGCTTGACGGCGGCCGGCGAGATCCTGACCCGTCACGTCACTCTGGTGTTGCAGGATGTGGAGCGGATACGCGGTGAGCTTGAAGGTTTGCACGACGTGCAAACCGGTCACGTGGAGATCGCTACGGTGGAGGGCGCAACCGTGGCATTACTGCCCGCGGTCCTCAAGCGAATGCGCCTGCGTTACCCTGCGGTGACCGTCGGCGTGACGGTGCAAGGTTCGCAATCGATTCCGGCAGCGGTGAGCAACGGCCAGGCAGACCTCGGGTTGGCGTTTGCCCTGCCCCGCAGTGCAGAAACAAGCCAGTTGTGCGCCGGTCATTTTCGTTTCGGCGCCTTGGTCGCGCCCGGGCACCCGCTGGCCTCGCACACCAATATCAGCTATGCCGCCTGCGCCGAGCACGGGGTGATTCAGGCCAACAGTGAGTTATCGATCCATCACTTGGTCGCCCCGCTGCACAAACACACGGCAGCCGCCCATAAACCCTTGCTGCAAAGCAATTCGATGGAGCTGGCACGCCAGCTTGTACGCCAGCAACTGGGTGTCGCGTTCCAGACGCGGATAGGCGTGGAAGGTGATCTGGCCAGGGGTGAGTTGCTGCATATTCCGTTGAATGACCAGGGCGGGATATTCAGCGACCTGGGCTTATATGCTCGCAAGGGACGGGATTTGCCTACAGCGGTGAGGTCAATGGCTCACTTGATCGCCGAAGAAATCGCCCTGCGCGAACGTGAAGAACAGCCGCGGACGCCGCGCATTTCCTGACCTCAAAGCCAGCTTCAGTGCTGCCATTTCGGCAACGGCCCAGTCGAGATTCTGTTCTTTGAGCGCCAGGCTGATTGTGTCGATACTGCGCCCGGCGGCCCTTGCATGGCCGCCATGAGCCAAACGCCAAAGGAACTAAAACAATGAAAAAGGCACTGCACGGCGCAACCGTACTCCTCACACTTCTCGGCGGCGGGGAGGCTGTCGCGGTGGAATGGATGAACAACAGCGTGGGATTTCGCTACGGCCAGCAGTTCACCAATCCAAACAATCCCAACCACTTCAACAAACGTATCTACAGCTTCACCCATGCCAGCGGTTACCAGTACGGCAGCAACTTTCTCAACCTCGATGTGTTCCTGTCCGACAGCCGCGACCCACGCAAAGGCACCGATCATGGCGGTAGCGAAGTCTATGCCGTCTACCGTCATCAGCTGTATGCATCGCGGGTGTTCGACAGACCGCTGGGCACCGGGTTGATCAAGGACTATGCCTTGACCCTGGGTTTCGACGCCAACCGCAACAACAATCTGGCGTCGGCGAAAAAGCGTGCGGTGGTGATCGGCCCGACCTTGAAATTCAATACCACCGGCGTGTTGGACCTGAGCCTGATGTACTACAAGGAAAAAAACCATTCCGGCATTCCCGGGACAAAAGATCCAAACCACACCTTCGATGACACCTACATGCTCAACTTGACGTGGATGCGACCGTTCGAGATCGGCAACCATGCCGCGAAGTTCCAGGGGTTCATCAACCACGTCGGGGACAAGGGCCACGACTTCAATGCCCGTGATACCGCTCCGGAAACCTTGATGCGCACTGCGCTGCTGGTCGCCGTGCGCCCGGGAACAAACGTCAAGCCCAACCTGTATCTCGGCGTGGGTTACGAGTACTGGCACAACAAGTTCGGTGTGGATGGCGGCCGTGGCAGCCGCACCTCAACGCCAACCGTGAACATGGAACTGACGTTTTAAGCGGTTGCCAGCGCCGACTTGTCGGGTTTCGGCCGCGCCAACCAATAACCCAGCACCGCCAATGGCGCGGTTGCCAGCATCACGATCACGGTAACCGGCAGCGGCTGGTCGATCATCGATGACACCAGCAAGCTGCTGACAAAGCACAACCCCAGTTGCAGGGTATTCTGCAGCGCGGCGGCCTTGCCGGAGTTTTCCGAAAATGGCATCAGTGCATTCGCCACCACGATTGGATAGCTGGCGCCATTGACCAAGGCCATCAGGCAGAACGGAATCAGCAAAGTGGTGAGCGTCGGCACCGTCAAGGTCGCCACCAGGTACAACGCCACCATGCTGATGCAGTACGCCACCAGCAACCAAGGCAATAGGACCTTGCCCTGGAATCGTTGCAAGGCGCTACGGCAACTGTAGCCACCGACCAGAAACGCCAACGTCGGCAACACATAACTCAGCCCGATGTCATTCGGGCTGTAGCCCATGTCTCCGAGGATAAAAGGCGACGCCGTCAACCAGGCGAAGAAGCTGGCGGAGCACGCGGCAAATATCATGACGTTGCCGGTGAATAGCCGCGACGTGAGTAACTGTCCGTAGCCGAGCTTGGACTTTTCGCCATTAGCAGTCAGGCGTTTCGGCGTGGACTTGAGGAACAGCGTCGGCAACAGCAGCAGGAGCGATACACCCAACAACATCGCGAAAATCGCTTGCCAGCCCCAATGACTCAAGACCATCGCCCCCAACAGTGGCGCCAACGCCGGTGACAAGGACATCAATGGCATAATGCCGGCGAACACCCGATGCGCCTGGTCGGCCGGATAACGATCGATCACCAGCGCCTGCCAACTGACCGCGGCACTGCACACACCAATCGCCTGCACAAAGCGCAACGCCAGAAGCTGCGCAGTGCTCTCGACCCAGAACATTCCCAGGCACCCGAGCACAAACAGGCTCAGACCGGCGAGCAGGATCGGCTTGCGGCCCAGGCGGTCAGACAACGGTCCCCACAACAATTGCCCGACGGCGAAACCGGCGAGGAACACACTCAAGCTGGCGCCCACCGCGCCTGCTGAAATCTGCAACTGCTCGCCCATGGCGCCGAACGCCGGCAAGTACATGTCCATGGCGAGATAGCCGAGCATGCTCAACCCCGCCAGATACCACGTGAAACCAAAAGAGTTTTTCATTGAAGCCTTTCAAGTACTGACATCAAACAATTTGCTGCCTGACACCCATTATGAAGCTGACAAATTTCCTGTGAAGCGATAATAATTGGACATTCTTATCAATATTTTTGAAGGCAGGCGCCATGTGGTCCGAATACTCCCTGGATGTGGTGGATGCCGTCGCACGCCACGGCAGCTTCAGCGCCGCCGCTCAGGAATTGCATCGCGTGCCGTCGGCTGTCAGTTACACCGTGCGTCAGTTGGAAGAGTGGCTGGCGGTCCCGCTGTTTGTCCGTCGGCATCGCGATGTTGAATTGACGCCCGCCGGCAAGCTGTTTGTCGACGAAGCACGTGGCGTGATGAAAAAAATGCTCGGTACCCGCAGGCTGTGCCAGCAGCTCGCCAACGGCTGGAGCGGCCAATTGAAAGTCGCCGTGGACTCCATCGTCAAACAACAGCGCTGCCGACAGCTGGTGCTGGATTTCTATCGGCAGTTTCCGGAAGTCGAGTTGCTGCTGGAGTACGAGGTGTACAACGGCGTGTGGGATGCCCTGGCGGATGAGCGCACCGATATCGTGATCGGCGCTACCAGTGCGGTGCCGGTGGCCAGCCATTTCGCCTTTCGCGACATGGGCTTGTTGAACTGGGTGTGCGTGGTCAGTGCCCGACATCCGCTGGCACACGTGCAGGGCTTGCTCAACGATGATCAATTGCGCCCCTTTGCATCGCTGTGCATGACCGATACCTCGCGCAACCTGCCCAAGCGCGACACCTGGACGCTGGATAACCAGCGGCGCCTGGTCGTGCCCAATTGGGCGTCGGCCATGGACTGCCTGTGCGACGGACTGTGCGTCGGCATGGTGCCGGCGCATCGGGTGCAGACGCTGATCGAGAGCGGTGAGCTGGTGGCGCTGCAACTGTCCCGGCCCTTCCCCGCCAGCCCGTCGTGCGTAGCCTGGGCACAGAATAAACTGTCCCCGGCCATGACCTGGCTGCTGGAATACCTGGGCGATACCGAAACCATGAACCAAGAATGGCTGAATGGCCTGCCCGGCACCCCGGCGTAGAGCCGAGCGAGCCATCCCGACGAAAGAGGACGCAAGAAAGGAAGACGTTCAGTCCAGCAATCGGGCAATTCCGCGCACGATCATTTCCACTTCCTTGGCATCAATCGTCAACGGCGGCAGCAGGTGAATCACCTTGCCCCGCGTGACGTTGATCAGCAAACCCTGCTCACGCGCGGCGCGCACCGCCAAATCCCGCTGAGGCGCGACCAATTCAATTCCGATCATCAAGCCCTGCCCCCGGATCGCCAATACGTGTGCATGTTCACTCAACTCCACGCGTAATCGCGCCAGCAACCGCTCCCCTTGGCTGGCCGCATTCTCCAGCAGGCCTTGTTCGTCGATGATATCCAGCACCGTACACCCTACGCGGCACGCCAGCGGATTGCCGCCGAAGGTACTGCCATGACTGCCGGGAGTGAACAAGCGGGCCACGGCCGCGCGGGCCAGGCAGGCGCCGATCGGGATACCGTTGCCCAGGCCTTTGGCCAAGGTCATCACGTCCGGGACGATGCCTTCATGCTGGTAGGCAAACCAGGTGCCGGTGCGACCGATCCCGGTCTGGATTTCATCGAGCATCAGCAACCAACCGTGACGCGTGCAGTGATCGCGCAACCCCCGCAGATAACCGGGCGGCGCCAGTTGCACACCACTTTCGCCCTGGATCGGCTCCAGCAGCACCGCCGCGATGCGCGTGCCGAATTGCACGGTGAGCGCCTCCAGCGCCGCCAGATCACCAAAGCCGATCTTGATAAAATCCCCCGGCAAGCGCTGGAACCCCAGCCGCACCGACGGTCCGTCGCTGGCAGCCATGGTGCCGAGGGTGCGGCCATGAAAGGCATTTTCCATCACCACCACCAAGGGCTGTTCGATGCCTTTTTTCCAGCCGTGCAGACGCGCCAGTTTCAATGCCGTTTCGTTGGCTTCGGCGCCGGAATTGTTGAAGAAGGCCTGATCCAGGCCCGACAACTCGGTCAGTCGCCTGGCCAGCCGCTGCTGCCAATCGATGCCGTACAAGTTGGAGGTATGCAACAGCAGTCCGGCCTGTTCGCTGATGGCCGCTACCAACCTTGGGTGGGAGTGACCGACATTGGTCACGGCAACACCGGCCACCGCATCCAGGTACTCCCGACCCTGCTGGTCCCACAGACGCGTGCCCAGGCCCCGGGCGAAGCTCAGGGGCAAAGGTTGATAGGTACTCATCAAACAGGCGGCGGTCATGGTGGCAGGCTCCAGTGCATCGTAATGATGTCTCAGTATCGTTAACCACCTGAGCTGGATAAACTGCGCCAAACTGCAATGACTTTAAACCAGGGCTTGATAATGGATGTGTTCCAGGCAATGACCGTCTACGTGAAACTGGTAGAGGCCGGCAGCATGACAGCGGCGGCCAACGCCTGCGGCATGTCCACCACAATGGTCGGCAACCATCTCCGGGCGCTGGAGCAGCGCCTGGGTGTAAGCCTGCTCAAGCGTACGACCCGTAAACAAAGCCTGACCGAATTCGGCGGTCTCTATTACCAGCGCTGCCTGGAAGTGCTCGGGTTGGTGGCTGATTCAGAGCGACTGGCCGAGCAGATCCACAGCGAGGCCCCCAAGGGGTTGTTGCGCATCACCGCACCGCCGGCGTTTGGCGCCGAACGGCTGGCTCCTGCACTGAGTGAGTTTTCCCGTCGCTACCCACAGATCAAACTGTATGTGGTGCTGAGCGACCAATCGATGGACCTGATCGACAGCGGTTTCGACGCGGCGATCCGTCTCGGTGAATCGCAGCCGTCCAGCCTGATCGCGCGAACCTTGCAGGACTACACCATGACCCTGTGCGCCGCGCCGCAGTACCTGGCACGCCGGGGCACGCCACAAAAACCTGCCGACTTGCAGCAACACGACTGCCTTTCGTTTGCCTATCCCTCGAACGATGACTGGCGCCATGCCGACAAACAATGGCGGCTGCAAGGTCCCGAAGGTGTCGTCGAGATTGCCGTCAGCGGCCCGATGACCATCAACAGTTCCCAAGCCCTGCAACGCGCAGCCGTTGAAGGCATGGGCATTGTCATGTTGCCCGATGCATTGGTGGGTCAGGATTTGCAGGCCGGCAAGCTGGTGGCCTTGCTGCCCGACTATCAACCACCTTACCGACCGATGCACTTGCTCTACGCCCAGGACCGCTACCGATTGCCCAAACTGCGGGCCTTCGTCGATTTCGCGATGGAGCAATGGGCGCGTTAGGCCATGCCAATCAGTCAAGCAGCGAAACCTGTGGAAGCGGCGGTGCGACTTGCTCGCGAAGACGGCGTAACAGTCAACATTGATGTTGCCTGGCACACCGCTTTCGCGAGCAAGTCGAATCGTCGCACCGCCGCCCCCACAGAGAGTTGGCTCAACTGACTGGCATTAGCCCACAGGCCGCTTTTTGAGGGCAGATCGCTTAAGCCTGAACCAGGCCTTCGATCTTCACGGTCGGATTGACGTCGGCGTCATAATCCACGCCATCGATCTCGAAACCGAACAGGCGCAGGAACTCGGCCTTGTAGCCGGCAAAGTCGCTGATCTCATTGACGTTGTCGTCAGTCACCTGATTCCACAACGCGGCCACGGCGTCCTGGACTTTCGGCTCCAGTTCCTTGAGGTCGGCGCGCAGGCGGCCGTCAGCGTCCAGCTTCGGCTCGCTGCCGTACAAGCTGTCCTTGAACAGGCCGTAGACCTGTTCGATACACCCTTCGTGAGTGCCCTGCTCTTTCATCACCTTGAACAGCAACGACAGGTACAGCGGCATGATCGGGATCGCCGAGCTGGCCTGGGTGACCACGGCCTTGAGCACCGATACGCGAGCGTCGCCTTTCAGCGCAGCGAGGTTGTCGCGCAGGGTCAGGACTTTCTTGTCCAGATCCTTCTTGGCCTCGCCGATGGAACCGTTCCAGTAGATGTCCTGGGTCAGCTTTTCGCCCAGGTAAGTGAACGCGGTGGTCTTGGCGCCTTCGGCCAGTACATCGGCGTCACGCAGCGCGTCGATCCACAGCTGCCAGTCTTCGCCACCCATCACTTTGACGGTACCGTCGATTTCTTCCTGGGTTGCCGGCTCCAACGTCGTGTCGACAACCACACCTTTGTCGGTATTGATCCCACGCAGGGTCACGGCCTTGCCGATTGGCTTGAGGGTGGAGTTATGCACCACGCCTTGCGGATCGGTACGGCGCGGAGCGGCCAGGCTGTAGACCACCAGGTCGATCTTGCCCAAGTCTTTTTTGATGGTTTCGATGGTCAGGCGCTTGATCTCGTCGGAGAACGCATCGCCATTGATGCTCTTGGCGTACAGGCCTTTTTGCGCGGCGAATTTGTGGAAGGCGGCGCTGTTGTACCAGCCGGCAGAGCTGAGCTTGCCTTCTTCGCCTTCTTTCTCAAAAAACACGCCAAGGGTGTCTGCGCCGCAGCCGAAAGCGGCGCTGATGCGCGCAGCCAGGCCATATCCGGTGGACGCGCCGAGGACCAGAACTTTCTTCGGGCCGTCGGTGATGGCGCCGTGTTCGGTCACGTAGTCGATCTGCTCTTTGACGTTCGCTTCACAGCCAACAGGGTGAGCGGTCACACAGATAAAGCCACGAACCCGCGGTTTGATGATCATAAAATTTCTGCCTCTTCCAAGGTGCCGAAGGCCAATGGTGGCCATTACGGCGTCAATCGTACTGGTCTATGACGTCCGAAAAACCGAAGCGTCACGATAGTCGCAATTCTTCTGTTCTCAAAATCCAATCCACACGGCGCAAACCCTATATTTTTCCGCTGCTGGCGCGAATCCGGCAAATTCTGCGGCATGATGAGACGCGACTGTATTTGCGTCCGGCCCATCAGCCGGAGAAAATGCCAGCCAATGCGACCGTATTCGGCGCTCCTCATCCTCAAGCCACTGGCCGCGCGCGGTCCGGTGGTTGCGCTTTCAGGGAACCAGAATGCCACAACGACACGTCATCAACGCCTCCGTCAGCCCTAAAGGCAGTCTCGAAACGCTGTCTCAACGCGAAGTCCAGCAGCTCAGCGAAGCCGGTACCGGCAGCATCTACACCCTGTTCCGCCAGTGCGCCCTGGCCATCCTCAACACCGGCGCGCATATCGATAACGCCAAGACCATCCTCGATGCCTACAAAGACTTCGAAGTGCGTATCCACCAGCAGGATCGCGGCGTACGCCTGGAACTGTTGAACGCACCCGCCGACGCCTTCGTGGATGGCGAAATGATCGCCAGCACCCGCGAAATGCTGTTCAGCGCTCTGCGCGACATTGTCTATACCGAAAACGAACTGGACAGCCAGCGCATCGACCTGAGCAACTCCCAAGGCATCACCGACTACGTATTCCACCTGCTGCGCAACGCCCGCACCCTGCGCCCGGGCGTCGAGCCGAAAATCGTGGTGTGCTGGGGCGGGCACTCGATCAATACCGAAGAATACAAATACACCAAGAAAGTCGGGCACGAACTGGGCCTGCGCAGCCTCGACGTCTGCACCGGTTGCGGTCCCGGGGTGATGAAAGGCCCGATGAAGGGCGCGACTATTTCCCACGCCAAGCAACGGATCACCGGCGGGCGCTACCTGGGCCTGACCGAGCCGGGCATCATCGCCGCCGAAGCGCCCAACCCGATCGTCAACGAACTGGTGATCCTGCCAGACATCGAAAAACGCCTGGAAGCCTTCGTACGTGTTGGCCACGGCATCATTATCTTCCCGGGCGGCGCCGGCACGGCCGAAGAGTTCCTGTACCTGCTGGGCATCCTGATGCACCCGGATAACCGGGATGTGCCCTTTCCGGTCATCCTCACCGGGCCGCAACAAGCCGCGCCGTATCTGCAACAGCTGCACGCGTTTGTCGGCGCAACCTTGGGTGAAGAGGCGCAAGCCCACTATCAGATCATTATCGATGACCCGGCTGAAGTCGCCCGCCAGATGACCGCCGGCTTGAAAACCGTCAAACAGTTCCGCCGCGAGCGCAACGACGCGTTCCATTTCAACTGGTTGCTCAAGATCGATGAAGGTTTCCAGCGTCCGTTCGATCCGACTCACGAAAACATGGCCGGCCTGCAACTGAGCCACGACCTGCCGCCTCACGAACTGGCGGCCAACCTGCGCCGGGCGTTCTCGGGGATCGTGGCGGGTAACGTCAAGGACAAGGGCATTCGGTTGATCGAACAGAAAGGGCCATATGAGATCAATGGCGACCCGAGCATCATGAAGCCACTGGACGAACTGCTGAAAGCGTTTGTGGCACAGCACCGGATGAAATTGCCGGGTGGCGCAGCCTACGTGCCGTGCTATCGCGTCGTACAGTGACCAGGAAACGACTGGAACCCGGGCTTAGCAGCCCGGTTGCAGTCGTGGAATCGGGGAGTGTCGCAAACTTGTTATCAGTGCATGAAAAACGCCGCGAAGCACGCAGACCGACGGAGGAGAATGAAAACATCAACGCGGTGGGATATAAGGAACTGGGCACGGAACAACTGGAGCAGTGTTGCTCAAGGAAATGAGTATCAGGAACAAAATTCCGACATGAACTGTTTGCCCGACGACCCTGTGTATCCAGCGAATATTTTTAGTTCCACACACTATTCTTACATTAAATAGTTAGCCTGTTACAGCCTTCCCCGCTCGTTATGATTTGGGCATCTATCCCAAACGAACGACCGCAATGACAACCTCCCTCAAACCCAAATCATCCGAATCAGGCGCGGCTATTGCTCGTGCCAAACAATTGGCCAATACATCGGCCGAAAACAGACATGCATCGTTTATTTCTGATCAGCTTCCCCTCTGGTTTAAAAATGCCACGCCTACCGTACGAGCAGCTTTACGCGCCAGTTTTGATGCAGGTGTAGAAACCCAGCGGGAGGTGACAGACATCCTGGCCCAGGTTCAATCGATTGAACAGTTCGCCGAGCCGCTATTAAAAACGGCGCTGACCGCCAGAGGCTGGACAGGTATCAATCCACGAAACTACGGTTTCAAACAGGTCCGCCTTTTAAACAACCTGACTATTTTTGTTGCAAGTCAGCAACTCAAACTGGCGGACACGCTCATTAAGTTGAGTCAACCTGAATTCCTTTTGCCCGAAACACTGGAATTGAATTTGATCTCCAGCGTCAGTCGACACAGCCTGCTTCAAGCCGCATTACAAAATTTTGAAGCCTTCGAAGCTGTCCCAGACGGCCTCGATGCGGGATCGGCTATCTACTCGGTCATGGATAATCGGGAAGCTGTTCAACACACGTTAAAACCTGAACACTTCGCCCTTATCTGCCGAGACTTAAACTTGGGAGTGCAGTATCAGCAACACCTGCAAACTATTTTTGAACCGAGCGGTGACGGACTGCCACCCCATGACATTAACTCCACAACGTATAGACGCAAAGTAATATTCAGTCAGAACCTTCGCCATGAATTTACGTCCGCACTGCATCTATCCTTCATGAAAAATGAACTGCCGATGCCTCATTATGAATTCATAAAGTCGCTACTAAACACTACGTCTCCACCGCTGTCGCGGACCAGCCCAACGTGCAGCACCCTGAAAATCACGAACTTTGTGGTACCGGGCATCCTGATTTTCTGGCCCGAAAACAAACCAGTCACGCAGCAACAAACATGTGTGCTCTATCTACCCAACAGTCCGGATAAAGCGTTTCACACATTCAACTCATTTTTAATCTTAACGGTGACACTGTCCGGGTGGTTGAAAGACCCTGCATTCGCAAACTATTTTTACCCTCTGATTCCTCTTCGTCACCGTAGCGAGTTCATTCAACGCGTGGACACGGTCAAAAACACGCAAGCGTCTCTATTCCTTCGACGAATCCCCATTTTAAATTCATACATTTCAATCAGTGACCTTCATCATTTGTCTCATCAAGACGATCCCTTCATGGTGACTTGGCAATTACAATGGGAAAAAATCAGAGACGATGCCAGATTGTTGGTTGTTCCCACGGAGGACGAGGACTCTAAAAGCCGACTGGAGAGACAAGCAGCTTATTTGAATGTCGGACTCAGTGCCCTGACGTTGGCCCTGGGCTTCGTGCCGGTACTGGGGGAGATCATGCTGGCAAGCAGTGTTCTTCAACTTGGCGTGGATATTTATGAAGGTATTAGCGCTTGGCAGCGCAATGACCGCGTCGAGGCGGTCAAGCACGTCTTTGATGTGGCTGAAAACGTTGCGTTGGCCGCGATCACCAGCGGCGCATTACGCGCCCTTAAGCCCGCTCCCGTGGTAGAAACATTGATTCCCGTTGAATCTGTTAACGGCCAAAAGCGATTGTGGAGGCCCGACTTGAAACCCTACGAATCGACAGGCATTTCATTGTCAGGTCTTCTGCCTGATGCGCAAGGCATCTATAGCAAAGACAGCAAACAGTTTATCAAGCTGGAAGATAAGGTTTATGAAGTGGGCACCGATACACAGACGCAGCACTATTTTATCCGCCATCCTGACGACCCACTTGCCTACACACCCAGACTCACGCATAACCTGAGCGGCGCCTGGTTGCATGAAGGCGAAAACTCGCAACAGTGGTCGCGGACAACGTTGTTTCGGCGTCTGGGTCCAGAGGCCGAGGAGGTATCGGATACAGCCATTGAGTACCTTTTGAAGGCCTGCAATATCAATGACGACGTACTGCACAAAATACACATGGATAACCTGGCTCCTCCGCCTATATTGCTCGACAATATTAAGCGTGTACGCCTGAGTAAAAAAATTGAGCGTTTCATCGCGTTGATGCAACAAGGCAATAGCGGCAGCGCTGAGTTTTCAGCATTGCAGTTGGAGTTACTTACCGGGCTGGATGGCTGGCCGAAAAATAGCGTATTGCGGGTGGTAGATGCGCAAGGAAACACACTTAAGGAGTTCGGGAAAGACCTGTTGCCGACACACCCACGCATACAAATCGTTGAGAGACAAATCCAAAATGGCGACGTCCTTAAATTCACCCTGGACAGTTTGTCGTCCGCACACATTGATCGATTACTGGGCCCCACACTCAACCGTCTTGATACGCGGATAACCGCGCTGTCGCGCAAGCTGGGCCGACACGCCCAGGCGACCAAGCTTGAACTGCTCGAAAGGTTGTATAAGGCTGATGAAAAAGTGACTGCAGAGATGCAGGTGCTGCACCGTCAGTTCCCGGTCTTGCCCGCTAATGTGATCACAGAGTTATTGGGCAACCTGAACGCCACACAGCAGAGTGCACTGCACGCGGCCGGACGTCTTCCATTGCATGTGCTTGAAGAAGCGCGGATCTATGCGCGGGAACTACGCCTTAACAGAGCACTGACAGGGCTTTATTTCGAGGGTTTAAGCAACGCGGACAGTCAACGTCTCGCGTGGAACAGCATGCTTCACTTGCCCGGCTGGCCCAGCAATCTTGGAGTGGTGCTGAGGGATAAACATACCGCTGAAGTGCTCAGCACGGTGGGCGGTGAGTCCGCGCCACTCAATCGCGAGTTTTATAAACATGGCAGCCTGTACGAATACGTTGTACCGAGTACAGGGGAAATCTACAGCAGTCCTGACCTTATCCATTGTGTGTTCAACGCTTTACTGCCAGCCGAACGAGCCACACTTGGCCTGACAGACACTGACTCTGCAGTGGCCTTGACTCGTAAAATTGCAGATCAAGTGGCTCACGACCGTTCACACAGCGCCACCTTGTTGGGAATGCAGCCCATAAAGCTCTGGTTTATCCCTCCGATGCGTTTAGCCGCGGGTCGTCGAGGCTATACACTGGGCGGCCGTTCGGGCCATGTTATTGACGAGCGCAGGACCCTATTGCTCAAAGATCTCGTCAGCGAGCTTTATCCTTTAATGAGCGAGGAACAAGCCGGCCAATTTCTTTATCGACTACAACTTTCAACCCAATTGACCACTCGAGCCTTGGCCAGACTCAAGGCTCAACTCGATACCTTACGTCACGACCTCGCTCGATGGACAGCGTCGCCCGTGTGGACAGAACCGCGCAATGGGCCTCGACGAGAGGTGTCAAGCCGGGATAAACGGGACATCAGTCAAGCGTTGATCCAGGCATGGCGCAGACAAACTGAAAGCGTCCGTATCGGTGACCACACCGGTTACATACTGGATCTCAATGCTTGGCCGGTTGATTGTTTACCGAGCCTGTCTGCGGATTTTAGTCATATTAGTGCGCTGTCTTTGAGCCATTCACCCAACGCCAGGTTTCCGACCAGCTTTCTTGAGAATTTTTTTAACCTACGCGTGTTGTCACTTAAAAACAGTCAATTGACCGAACTCCCCTCGTCCCTTGAAAACATGAGTGAATTGCTCGAACTTAACGTACAAGGTAACCACATCGCTTTGAACGACCGCGCCGTCACGGTGCTTTCCCGACTTAAAACGCTGAAAACACTTAATTTAAATGGCAACCCGCTAGGCCGACGTATTTCGGTGCGAAACATGCCCGACCTGGAACATCTTTACTTACGTAATACCGGCCTGCTGACATGGCCAGAGGGCGTGGAAACACTCACCCGGTTGCAGACCCTGGATTTGCGAGATAACGTGATCAGCCGTATTCCGCAAGACGTCTTGTCGACAGAAAGAGCAGCCATCAATCGCGTAACACATTTGCACGACAACCCATTAAGTGCCGACTCTTTGCGTCGTGTGGAACTCTATCGACGAGAGCACGGCATCAGTTTTGGCATCACGTCGCGCCGGCAACATCGACTTCAGCTTAACGGAATTAATAATTGGACGTCCCAGCCGACACCTGAGGAATCGTTGATCTGGGGTGAGTTGAATCATATTGAAGAGTCGACCGATTTTTTCCGCGTGCTGGAGGACTTGAGTGCATCATCTCAGTTCAGGTATGGGCAGGGGTATTTACGTGAACGGGTCTGGAACGTACTCAACGCGATGTACGAACACAGTGAATTAAGAACCCAGTTATTTGAGGTTTCGGCCAATCCAGAGACCTGCGCCGATGGCATCCCGATGATTTTTTCGGACCTGGAACTTCGCTATAAAATCTTCATGGCTCAAAGGCAACTCAACGCTGGCGAAGCGCTGGCGAGTCTGGCACGCGGTCTCTACCGTATCGAGTTGCTAAACACCCATGTACAAGGCGTTATTGATGCACGTATTGCGGCAATCCATGCAGACCAACGCAGGTATGTCGCGCAACTACAAGACCTGATCGACGCTGTGGATCCGAATTACGCGCCTGAGCCTCTGGTCAATATGACCGCGGAGGAACAGCAGGGTATCGCTTACCGGTTGAATACACCTACCGCGCTCCTGCTGGCATCGCGGTTAAGCCCATGGGATTTACAGGCGCGAATTGATCGAGTGGAACCCTTGGAGATACAGATGTTTTACCAGGTCCATCTGGCGCAGCAATTAGACTTACCTGCCCGTCCTACCAGCATGCTGTTTGAAAAATTGGCAAACATTACGCCTGAGCAGTTGGAAGACGCCAGACGCTCTGTGCTAAGGGAGGACACGCCGCTTGCCAGGCTCGCGCATCTCGAAAAATCAGGCTTCTGGGAGGCGTTCCTGGAGAAGAAATACCCCGACAGTTTCCGGGAAGTCGACTCGCCGTTACACAAGCGCCTGGAAGGAATCTTCCTGGCGCGCGAGAAGCTTTCCAGTCAGGAATACGTCATCCAGACAAAGAATGTTCAAGAAAATCGCCGTAAAGCAAGGGAAGGGTTGATCCATCGACTGACCGTAGAAGAAGTCGAAAAGCCCCGTTCTCCACCTCCTGATAAACCTTCCAGATCGAGCGTAGACCGAGCTTGATTCTCGGACACTACAGCGTTTTCCAAACCGCATAATGAGGGCGGCAAAAGTCGCTGACGCCTCCAGGCCTTTCCTGAAGCCCCAAAAAAACCGCTGACCGTTACCGGTTCAGCGGTTCTTTTACAGCGGCTCAGCCCTGGCCCAGGGCTTCGTCAGCTGACTACAGCGCGATATCAGCCGCAGGTTTGCTCGGCTCGGTCGCAGGCTTGGCGGCCTCGGTCGACTGTGGAGCAGCCTGTTGCGAAATCGCTGGCGGTGGAGCCAGTTGCAGAACCTTGGCGGTGTAGGCCCATTCCTCAGCAACACGCTCCGGATTAGCGTTCAACTGCGTACCGTAGCTTGGTACGATCTGGTGCAGCTTTTCCTGCCAGGCGGGAGAAGCGACCTTGTCCTTGAACACTTTCTGCAGCACGTTCAGCATGATTGGAGCCGCGGTAGACGCACCTGGCGATGCACCCAGCAGGCCTGCGATGCTGTTGTCGGCGGAGCTGACCACTTCGGTGCCGAGCTTCAGGACGCCGCCCTTCTCTTCGTCACGCTTGATGATCTGCACACGCTGACCGGCCTGCCACAGACGCCAGTCATCTTGCTTGGCGTTCGGGAAGTACTCTTGCAGCGCCTTGAAGCGGTCGTCGTCCGACAGCATCAATTGACCGGCGAGGTACTCGACCAGCGGATACTGCTCAATGCCGACTTTGGTCATCGGCCAGATGTTGTGGGTCGTGGTGCTGGTCAGCAGGTCGAAGTACGAACCTTCTTTGAGGAATTTGGTGGAGAACGTCGCGAATGGTCCAAACAGGATCACGCGCTTGCCATCCAGCACACGAGTGTCCAGGTGCGGAACCGACATCGGCGGCGCACCCACCGACGCTTTACCGTAGGCCTTGGCCAAATGCTGCTCGGCGATGCTCGAGTTCTCGGTCACCAGGAACGAACCGCCCACCGGGAAACCTGCATACTCGCGAGCTTCTGGAATACCCGACTTCTGCAGCAGATGCAGTGCACCGCCGCCCGCGCCGATGAACACGAACTTGGCGTCGGTCTCGGTCTTGGTGCCGTCTTTCAGGTTCTTGTAGCTGACGCGCCACGAGCCGTCGTCATTGCGGGTGATGTCCTGCACTTCGCTCGACAGTTTCAGGTCGAACTTCGGCGTGGTCTGCAGGTGCGCGACGAACTGGCGGGTGATCTCGCCGAAGTTCACGTCGGTACCCAGCGGAGACCAAGTGGCCGCGACTTTCTGGCTCGGGTCGCGCCCTTCCATCATCAGCGGAACCCACTGCTTGATCTGCGCGGGGTCTTCGGAGTATTCCATGCCAGCGAACAGCGGGCTCGCTTGCAGCGCGTCGTAGCGCTTTTTCAGGAATTTGATGTTGTCATCGCCCCACACAAAGCTCATGTGCGGAGTTGAATTGATGAACGAACGAGGGTTCTTCAGAACGCCTTGTTGAACCTGCCACGCCCAGAATTGACGGGAAATCTGGAACGCTTCGTTGATCTCGATCGCTTTCGGGATCTGCACGTTGCCGTTCGGGTCTTCCGGGGTGTAGTTCAGCTCGGCCAGCGCGGAGTGACCGGTACCAGCGTTGTTCCAGCCGTTGGAGCTTTCCTCGGCGACGCCGTCGAGGCGCTCGACCATCTCCATCGACCATTCCGGTTCCAGCTCATTAAGCCAGACACCCAAGGTCGCACTCATGATGCCGCCGCCGATCAGCAGCACATCGACTTTCTTTGTCTCTTGCGCCTGGACGGATGTGATCCCCATCGACAAAGCCAGCCCCAGCAGAGCAGTGTTTACTTTTTTGAACATCGTAGCACCTATGATAAAACGCCATCCGCCCCACAGCCCGGTCTTATCCGGCAACCTTGATTCACGCTGCATCAAGCGACGCATCGCGGGTTCCCGCATCGACCAGAGACCGAAGAGTGGGCACACAAGACCGACGTATCGACCTCACTTTTATGTCCCTTCTGCGCTGACTTCTTATCATTATTGGCTTCAGCCATCTCGGCGACAGCAACTCACCGGTACCTGTTCGGATGCACGTACCGTGGAAAGAGTAGACCAAGACGGCGCGCAGAATATCACGGCAAAGGGCCGCTATGCGCTGTTTGGCCAATTGACAGCGCTAAAACGCAGGTTTTAGCCGACCTGAACGGACTCAGTGTCAAGCCTGGCCGGCGCGACGTGAGGTCACAGGCATGGAACTCTCGTGCTGGAGTCTGTTCTAGACACCTTCGCCGCCGCTTGCGTAGCATCCACGGCATTCACTTGAGCCACCTTTCAACACAGAGCGATCCATGTCTATCCACCAAACACCCGGGCACATACTGCCCGCGCGCAGCGCCGCCAAGATGGAAGCTGCGATGGCCGTGGGCGCCTTCGCTATTGGTACCGGCGAATTCGCCATCATGGGGCTGATGCCCGACATCGCCAGCAACCTGAACCTGAGCGAACCGCAGGTAGGCCACGCCATCAGCGCCTACGCGCTGGGAGTGATGGTCGGCGCACCACTGCTGGCGATCCTCGGCGCCAAACTGCTGCGCAAACACATGCTGTTGCTGCTGATGGCACTGTACGCCCTGGGCAACCTGGCGACGGCATTTACCCCAACCTTTGGCAGCCTGGTGGCTTTTCGCTTCATCAGCGGCCTGCCCCACGGCGCCTACTTCGGCATCGCCGCCGTGGTAGCGTCGAGTATGGTTGCCACGGATAAACGCGCCGGCGCCGTCGCACGGGTGATGATGGGCCTGACCCTCGCGATGCTGTTGGGCAACCCGATTGCCACCGTCCTTGGGCAATACCTGGGGTGGCGCTCGGCGTTCGCGCTGGTGAGCGCGATCGCTCTGTGTACCATCGCGCTGGTCTGGCATTTCGTCCCCGACCGCCACGACGAGCCGCGCAGCAACCCGCGGAAAGAGCTGCGCGCGTTCAAAAAACCGCAGGTGTGGATGGCTCTTTCCATTGGCGCCATCGGCTTCGCCGGGATGTTCTGCGTGTTCAGCTATTTGGCCCCGACCATGCTCGAAGTGACCAAGGTGTCGCCACAGTGGATTCCGTTCGGCCTCGCGGCATTCGGTTTAGGCGGCATCATCGGCAACATCGCGGGTGGCAAACTGTTCGACCGCCTGCAATTCCGCGCCGTGGGCCTGATCCTGGTGTGGTCGATGGCGGTACTGATGTTCTTCCCCTTGGCCGCCGGCTCGCTGTGGGGCGTACTGTTGGGCATTGGTCTGGTGGGCACCATGGTGTCCCTGGCAGCGCCGTTGCAAATCCGCCTCATGGACATCGCCCACGAAGCGCCGAGCCTGGCGGCAGCGTCCAACCATGCGGCATTTAACCTGGCAAACGCGCTGGGGCCGTGGTTTGGCGGGATGGCAATTACCGCAGGATTGGGCTGGACCAGTACCGGGTATATCGGTGCAATGACCGCGCTGGTGGGATTGGGAGTTTATCTAATAGCGCGGCGGATGCAGGGCGGGCATTGAAACACCCTGCGCCTGGCAGCAGCCGTGGCCTGCCAGGCCACTCGCCGCCATCACCAGCGATAGTTTCAAGCGATTCGGCCCCGGCTGCTGGCGACCGTCCGGGCCCTCGTTTTTTACTTATGCTCTTCTGCCGCGCCTTCTTGCATCTGTACCGACGATTTACTGCCATCGGTATTGTCTTTGGTGATGTTATCGGAATTGTCAAAACAGCCGTGAAGCAGGAATACGCTGCATAGACCCAGGCACATATATAACTTTTTCATGATCTCTCACCTGTTTGCGGGTTTTCTATCTGAGTTGGCTTCAGCACCTTCTTTATAGGTGTGCAAGCAGGAACCGGATGTTCAAAAATTCCGCGTCGCGACTGACCAGCGGCGCCCTGCGCGGTTCGGCAGGCCACGCTTCCAGTTCAAACCTCTTTGAACTATTCGACGGATACCGTCGGTCATCGTCTCCCCGTAATAAACGAAATTTCTCCTCGCGCTGCCTCTCACAATTTATGCGTGCCCGTCGCCCACGGTGCTGAGTACGCCTTTAGCCTAACCTGAGGGATTTCGAAATGTTTCTACATAACAAGCGACTTCAATACACCGTACGCGTTGCTCAACCGAATCCCGGTTTAGCCAATCTTCTCCTTGAACAATTCGGTGGCGCAAATGGCGAATTAGCGGCGGCGGCGCGCTATTTCACCCAAGCCCTGGCCGAAGAAGACCCAGGTCGTAAAGACCTGTTGATGGATATTGCCACCGAAGAACTGAGCCATCTGGAAATTGTCGGTTCCATCATTGTGATGCTCAATCGAGGAGCCAAAGGGCAACTGGCAGAAGGCGTACAGGAAGAAGGTGAACTCTACCGAGCCATTAATGGCGCGGGTAATGACTCTCACATCACCAGCCTTCTCTATGGCGCGGGTGCTCCCCTGGTGAACTCCGCCGGCGTTCCCTGGACAGCCGCCTACGTCGATTCAATTACTGAACCCACCGCCGACTTCCGCTCAAACATCGCGGCTGAAGCGCGCGCGAAAATTCTCTATGAACGCCTGATGAACGTCACCGATGATCCCGGGGTGAAAGAGGCACTGGGGTTTCTGATGACGCGAGAAATCGCCCATCAAAAGTCCTTCGAGAAAGCACTGCACTCCATCCAACCCAACTTTCCGCAAGGGAAACTCCCGGGAATGCCGGAGTTCACCAGCAAGTATTTCAACATGTCGGGCGAACCCAATGTACGGGGCCCATGGAATGAGGGTGGCGACTGGGAATATGTTGAAAGCCCAGAGCCTGCGGTCGATGGCGGCGACGGCCTGGCCTCCGTGAACCTTTCTCCAGCCGATGAAGCCGCCGTGGAAGCGATGAAGCTGCGAACCGCATCTGACCCGCTCAGCGAACCTGTGACAGGAGCCGATTTGGGATCAGGCCACCTGCAGGGCAAAAACGCTTGATTCATCCAACTCATCATCAGCGACCTCGCCTTTGAGGTCGCTTTTGGTGACGGAAATTCATGCAGGGTTCCGCCGGGTTTAAACACCCCCAAAATGCCAAACAAGCACCCAGCCAGCCTCGCCTTGATCGGGGTGCAGAAGTGCGGAAAAAAAGACCTATTTAGACCGGAGGCGAGGTGGGGGGACGACGGCGCGCTCCAGGTGCTGAAGCACGTCACCGGCCTGGCTTATAGCACGTTAATTCCCCAAAACCCGACCATCAAAACTTGCCATCGTCAGTGAGAGCAAAGCCCGACCTTTGTCGAGAAAAGACTAAACGCCGGGCAGCAAAAAGCCGCCTCATGGGCGGCTAATTGTCTTGGGAGTGAGCTTTGGCGGCTAAGTCTTCAGTTCATCTGGTGTGTGCGTCTTGAGCCAATCGACCAAAGCGGCGTTCATTCGCGTTTGCCAGCCTGGCCCAGAAGCCCTGAATCGCTCCAGCACTTCAGCATCAAAACGAACATTCACGTGTTCTTTAGTGGCCACCGACTTTGGCCGGCCACGCTTTGGCTTGAGCATTTCCTTTGCCTGGGCCTTGCCAAACAACCCCGCCAACACATCACCGGCTGGCTTGGCCTTGGCAAAGTCCTTGGCCGACCATTCAGGGTTAGCCGTATCGACCATTTCAGGACTGGGTTTCTTGGTCATAATTTTTGACCTCCCGTTTGTTGGCTTTACGAAAGCTGATGACGTGGACCGCGTCACCCCGAGGGGTAAACACTACGACATGCAGCCGATCCCCTATGTACCCCATCGCCCGATAACGACATTCGCCGTAGTCAAATCGATCATCTTCCAAGATCAGGGCCGTAGACCATTCGAAGTCCCGCACCAGGGCAAACGGGAGTCCACGTTCTTCAACGTTGCGAGCGTCTTTGGCTGGGTCATAAGTAATCTGCATGACATTACTGTACCCACAATAAATTGACAGCACAAGGTGTTAACCTTATTCAGGACGGGACACCTATAACAAACAAAGGCAACAGATAATTTAACGTTGGCGATTCAACCAATTGGCGCGTCTCCATCCTCGCCATGCCATTCCTGTTAAACTGCGCTCCCTTCGCATTCGTCACCTCAGATCCTCATGCCCTCACACACCGCATCAACCCAAGCCTTCTCCCGCCGCTTTTCCGTGGCCCCGATGATGGATTGGAACTACTAATCCTGTAGGCCATGTATTCCGAGCCTTACAGAGCCGACCTGAAAGACTCGTACCACTTTTGTACCAACACTACTTTCACGCGGTGACGCCCTGCCCCTCACGACAGGCGGCAATCGGCCAGAAGTAGTCTATAAAATAGAACCCACGATCCGATGGGTAGAACTCGCAACCTCCCAAATCCGTGTTCATCGCTGCTTTTGTTTTGATACCATCGAGCCACCAGCAAGGAGGCGAGATGGCAAAGCGGAGTGGGTTCGAAAAGGTAATCCGTGCAATTGCACGGGAGACAGCGAAGCAACAGCGGCTGAATGAGTCAGAGCGTCGCGCTGCGGTGCGTGCAACTGAGCGTGCGGCAAGCCAACAGCTCAGAGCACATGCGATTCGCGAGCGTGAGCAGGTGCGATATGATCGCGAATCTGAGCGCGCCGCAAAACAAAACTACATAGAGTTTCGTGAGCAAGAGGTCCGTGACGGAAACGCAACCATTCGGTCTTGGGTAGAAGGATTGCAAGCCATCTTATCGGCGACGCTGATGGTGGATGACACCGTCACATTCGACTCCCTTCGCATCACTGACAACCCGCCGCCATTTGCACCAGCGAAATCTTTGACAACCGTCATTGAAGGGCCATCACTGGAGTTCTTCACCTCGAAGGTTGCTCCCTTGCCTTGGTATCTTTCGTTGATACCAAGCTGCAAAGCTAAGCACGCCGATCAACTGAGGGTCGCCGAAGAACGGTTCAGCTCAAGCGAGGAAGAGCATAAAGCTCAGGATATCCAGCGCCTGGAAGCTCTAAGAAGCTCGCGAGAAACCTACGAAAGTGGCGTATCGGCGTTTCTTGAGAAAAAGGCACTCCGCGATTCCGAAGTCGATGCGTTCCGTTACTCCTACTATGAAGGGGATCCCGAATCGATCGTTGCTTATTGCAGTATGGTTCTGGAAAAATCGGACTACCCTGAAGGCTTCCCACAGAATTTCTCTCTTGCATTTGTGCCCGAATCGAAACAACTTGTAGTTGAGTATGAGCTGCCCACGCCGGATATCATCCCTGAGGTAGCGGAATACCGTTACATAAAATCTAAAGACGAAGTCACCACCAAGCAGCGCAAACCAGCTGAAATCAAATCTTTATATGCTGATCTCGTCGCGAGTATCGCACTCAGGTGCCTCCATGAACTTTTCGAGGCAGACCAAGGAGAGTTCCTTGAGGTCTGCTGTTTCAATGGTTACGTGAACACCATCGATCCTGCAACTGGTCGAGGAGTGCAACCTCACCTCGTGTCTGTACGCACCACGCGTGAAACATTCATGGAAATCGACCTAGCTCGAGTGGATCGTGCTGTATGCCTGAAAAATCTAGGCGCACATGTTTCCCGGTCACCAAGCGAGGCGCAACCGGTTAGACCAATAATTGAATTCAACATGGTCGACAAGCGTTTTGTGGATCAGCAAGATCTTGCCTCGCAACTCAGTTCAGCCACCAATCTCATGGATCTCAATCCCTACGAGTTTGAAGCGCTCGTGGCGAATCTATTTGGAAAAATGGGATTAGAGTCAAAACTCACTAGATCTTCACGTGATGGCGGAGTCGATTGCATTGCTTACGACCCTCGCCCCATTTTAGGCGGCAAGGTGGTTATTCAAGCTAAACGATATAAGCACACAGTCGGCGTTTCCGCTGTTCGGGACCTCTATGGGACTATGATGAATGAAGGTGCCAATAAGGGAATTTTGGTAACCACCAGCGGCTACGGTCCCGATGCATTCGAGTTCGCTAAAGACAAGCCGATCGAGCTCATCGAGGGCGGAGGGCTGCTTTTTCTCCTACAAGAAATTGGAATCGAAGCGCGAATTTTGATGCCCGTAGAATAGTCAAAGGTCCGCCCAGACACTCTAGCCCAGTAGAATGATCTGACGCGGGGCTCTCCCGTGCACAACAGAGTGACATGTATGTGCGCGGCCCAGCAGCATTGCCTGTCGCTTCAGTCCCGAAACCACCTGCGAATACCAACATCTGATGCTGCGTGGATGAGAGAGTGCATGTGTGAAGCTAAGGGAAGATTGCACTGCGCAATTCTGTCTGCGACTTCAGCAGAAGCCCGTCATAGGCCCATTCGAAGTTTTCATGTTGACCCACGGGAAAGAGGTTAGGAAGGTCAGTTTTTTTCTAATCGCCCTGAAAGCCTTGTGCGACGTGGCTTTGCGACGACTATGGTAGGTTAGATTTTGGTTAGCATTAGGTTATTTATTAACCTTTATAGATGTTAAAAAACCAAAAAATAAATTACTTATAAATCAATAATTTACGCATTACTAACCTTCAACCTAACCATAACTAACCCCTCAAAGGTAGCCATCAAGCCCAATAAACACAGGGCCTGCAGCACACTTGTCACCCCTTTTTTAAAAACTAACCCTTTTCCCGAGCCTCCTCTCAAAATCGCCGTCCGGGTCCATTCTGACTGGCCGTTGCATTTGCCCCACCCTTGCAGGAATCTGCAGGCTTTTCCTACCCCACATTCGCGCGCACAGCCCCCAGCCCGGGCCAGTTTGAGCTGGGTGCAGGTATGCAGAAAAAACGCCCCATTTAGCCCGCAGGCGAGGTGGGGGGACGACGGCGCGCGCCAGGACTGGACTAACCTAGCCGAACCCTTTTCGCACCAAAGAGGTGCAACCCCATGAGCAATAGCTGTCCCGTACGGCTCGCGGGCTCACCGCGGCCGATGCCGGTCGTAACTATGGCTGGATAGGAGGGTAGGACCTGGTAGGTGTGAAGACGTTGTGAATCCCCGATGGACGCCGCTACTATCGGGCATCCTCGATCTCGGCAGGGAGTCTTCTCATGCAAACAGCGCAGCAGCTGATGCCCGTCTCGTTCTACGAGGACACCGTTGTCCTGGTCGGCAAAGACAATGAGCCGCTCGTCGCGATGAACCAATCGTCATCAACATGGCGCTGGCGGCATGGTGGACATTCACGACCGGCGCCCAGTGGTGTTGACGCCGGATCTTGCCCGCGAATGGTTTCGTGTAACTGCAGTGGTTGGAAATGTGAGGGAGCAATGCGCGTATCTAATCGAACCCGTCAAACCTTCTGGAAAGCATATTAATTAGAGCACCACAACTCTAAAAGCGAGAGAGATTCAATGGATTTCAAAGCACTTCACCTTGGATACCTTGATGAGCTATCTACATCAATTATAAAAAGTACAAATGCCGAATTTATTCGTGAAGGCCTTAATTTAATACTTGATCATTACCACTTAATAAACCATGAGTTCCATTATGACAGTGCGTTCTGGAGAGCGAGAAAATGCGATAGTAAAGATGGATTTGAAAATATATCCGAGCTGGGGAGCCCTCCAATTGAATTAACAAAAGCAGGAAGGCTCAACGAGCCAAAAGACCCAATTTTATACACATCGATCAATCAGTATTCAACCCTGGATGAAATCGGTGCAGTTGAAGGCGACCACGTACATATAGTTGCATATGAGCAAATACCAGATCAAGCTATACGCTGTGGGACGATAGGAGAAATCACTCATATGCATAGGTGGGGGTCAGGCCTCACGTCCGAAACCCTTGGAGACATGTTAAATAACTTGATGCAAAAAATGCCCCCTGAATTTTCGAAAAGCTTTTTATTTACGGATGCATTTCTCTCCTCACTTATAAAAGACAAAAATGCTAAAAGCACAGACTATATACACTCTAGAATTTTAGCCAATTTAATCTTTATTCGAAACCCTAACATAGATGCAATTGCTTATAGCGGGGTAGCTCTAGAGTCTTCTAGGAACTACGCACTAAAGCCAACCTCTGTCGAAAGAACGTTAAAGATAGGCGCAAGCTTTGTATTAAAAATAAACAAAAAATACAAATTCGGATTGTATGACTTTGAAGTTTTGAGAAATGCTGAGGGCGTAGAGCTTGGAGGGAAAATAGTATGGTAATGGTTAGGGTGGTGCACTCAGAATTTCAGCATAGAGCTGGTGATGAGGCACCACGTTGTCACCACATATGATGCACAGGGATCACTATCTCCCCCCCGCTGGAAGCTCAAATTCTTTGAAGCTGACAACCTCTTCACCAAGCCACTCGTTGACCTGGGCCAGCCTGGCCTGCAGCGGCTCCAGCTCGTTGACCGCCCAAACCTCGGCGGCCTCGCGTAGCGATCCAAAACCGCCCGCGTTCTGCGGCACGATGCCCATTAACTGCGGTGGAATGCGCAACGCCGCGAGCAGATCGTCGCGACTGATGTTCTTGATCGAGCTGAATTCGTCCTTGGCCGCTACCTCACTCACCGGGATGAGTTGGATGCCGTCCTTCTTCCCGGCCGGCGCGTACACGAACAGGTTGCGAAAGTTACCTGGCCCTTTGGAGTTCTTCAGCGGGGTGCGCAGTGAGTCAGAAAAAGGGACACAGAAAAAGGGACAGATTTATTAAATTTCGATGTCTCAACGGATTGGCTCTGCTCATCCTCAGCAGCCAATCCTGCTAAACTGCCCGCCCATCGCATTCCTCACCTCAGATCCTCATGCCCTCACACACCGCATCAACCCAAGCCTTCTCCCGCCGCTTTTCCGTGGCCCCGATGATGGATTGGACCGACCGCCACTGTCGCTTTTTTCTGCGCCTGCTCTCCAAACACGCCTTGCTCTACACCGAGATGGTCACCACGGGGGCGATTCTGCATGGTGATCACGAGCGTTTCCTGCGTCACGACGAAGCCGAGCATCCGCTCGCCTTGCAGTTGGGTGGGAGTGTGCCGGCGGATCTGGCAGCCTGCGCGCGCATGGCTGAAGTAGCGGGTTATGACGAGGTGAACCTGAACGTCGGCTGCCCCAGTGACCGTGTGCAGAACAATATGATTGGTGCTTGCCTCATGGCACACCCGGGGCTGGTGGCGGAGTGTGTAAAGGCGATGCGCGATGCGGTGTCGATTCCGGTGACGGTGAAGCACCGGATCGGGATCAATGGCCGGGACAGTTATGCCCAGCTGTGTGATTTTGTCGGGCAGGTGCAAGACGCGGGGTGTACCAGCTTTACCGTACATGCGCGGATTGCGATTCTGGAAGGGTTGTCGCCGAAGGAAAATCGGGACATTCCGCCGTTGCGTTACGAGGTGGCCGCGCAATTGAAGCAGGATTTTCCGCAGCTCGAGATTGTCCTCAACGGCGGGATCAAGACGCTTGAGCAGTGCGAAGCGCATTTGCAGGCGTTTGACGGGGTGATGCTGGGTCGGGAGGCTTATCACAATCCGTACTTGCTGGCGGAGGTCGATCAGCGGTTGTTTGGAAGTTCGACCCCCGTGATCAGTCGGGCTGAAGCATTGGCCCAGTTGCGCCCTTATATAGCCAAGCACCTGGCAACGGGTGGATCGATGCATCACATTACCCGGCATGTATTGGGGTTGGGAACGGGGTTTCCGGGGGCGCGCAAGTTTCGCCAGTTGTTATCGGTCGATATACATAAGGCCAGCGATCCATTGGCCTTGCTGGACCAGGCAGCGGGATTATTGGAAGGACGGTAACTGGGGCGCCTGCACACACCTGCGCCCCTCCGAACGAGAGCGGTCAAGCCGTAGAAACCGCCGTCCAGTTCACCCACCCGAACACCCAGGTCGCCAAGATCAGCAAACCGAAGGCAATCCGGTACCAGGCGAATACCGCGTAGCTATGGTTGGCGATGAACTTGAGCAAACCACGCACTGCGATCATCGCGAAAAAGAACGCGGTCACAAAACCCAGGGCAAATACCGGCAGATCACCGGCCTGGAACAGATCCTGGTACTTGTAGCCTGAGTACACGGCGGCGCCAACCATGGTCGGCATCGCGAGGAAGAACGAAAACTCGGTGGCGGCCTTGCGCGACAGGCCAAACAGCAAGCCACCGATAATGGTCGATCCGGAGCGGGAAGTGCCGGGTATCATCGCCAGACACTGTACAAAACCAACCTTTAGCGCATCGGACCAGCACATGTCGTCAACATGCTCGACCTGTACCTCGTGTTCGCGCCGCTCTGCCCACAACATGATGATGCCACCCACCACCAGCGCGAAGGCTACGGTTATCGGATTAAACAGGTACTGATGAATTTTATCGGCGAACAATACGCCCAGCACAACCGCGGGAAGAAACCCGATCAACAGGTTCAGCGTGAAGCGTTGTGCGTTACGCTGGGTTGCCAACCCGCTGACAACTTCAAGGATCTTAGGGCGGAACTCCCATACAACAGCCAAAATGGCGCCCAATTGAATAATAATATTGAACGCCATGGCGCGCTCCCCGCCAAAACCCAACACGTCCGCCACAACGATCTGGTGGCCGGTACTGGAAATCGGCAAAAACTCTGTCAGCCCTTCTACCGCCCCTAACACCAGTACCTGCACAAAGGTCCAAAATTCCATCCAGCCTCCATCAGGCCATTCTTATTGAACAGCTCGTTAATCGTATTAGGGCGTCGAGTAATCAAACAGTAATGAAAGGCTGTCAGCGGACGCGCGCGCTCGTATAAAGATAATACTGAATACGCGCCCCCCTTTAGCGCAGAGAACCTGCGAATAGTACGCCTGAACACACCACTCACTCATAAACTGTTAGTAATCGTCCAAATAACAAACCGCAGGCGATTCGATGTAGATGAGGTTGCTGCGCTAACATAAAAATGTGACAGGGTTCACATTTCAGCCATTCGACGACCAATCTTTAGGGAAGAAAATGATGGCCTTTTGAGGACACAAAAAAATTGCCACCCTCTCAATAATAGTGGCACAATTTCAATTAGCCATCATCTAAGCATCCAACTCGCTAGTTCAGCAAGGTGCAAAAAGCAACTAAAAGATCGAAAAACATCTGCTATGTTAGAAAAGTCTCTACACACGGGCAAAATCCGCGTGAATGTTACCAATTGTCAGTCACAGATGAGAACCGGTGCTTTAACATCCCGATGTCAGCACCCATTCGAGTCAAAGCATGATGCTTACAGGGAAATTAGCGACTGGAAGCCAGCGCCCGACAAATGAGGGACCAGGTGTTCTCACCCTGGGCCGTACTCGCACTGTGGCCGAGAACTTTAAAGCATTAGTCGCACGGCATGTGCATTCTGGTATAGCTGTTGATGCTAGTTCATATACCCATTCATATAAGAGAAATGAATACCCGGACTTGTATCGCGCTATCTTCATCATCATCGACGACCCTCAGGCACTCGATGAGAATCTGGCACTGGTGGAAAACCTGCGCGCCACTCACTTGGATTTAATCATCTGCGCCGTCATCACGGGCAGGGGCGCCTACAACAAGATGAAATACTATCTTGCGGGAGCCGACTGCTGCATCAAACTCACTACCCTGTCCGATGAAAGCTCTGAGTTGCTATCCGGATTCTTCAACAGTGAAGAATGGCAACGAGAAGTCAATCTGGTGCTGGACCCTACTCGTATATGCCTGTTAGGCACCCGCAAGAAGCTGGATATCTCGTTTGCAGAAATGAAAATTCTGGAGGCGTTGGCGCAAACCAGCAACCACATATTAAGTCATGATGAAATTGCCAGAATCATGGGTCTGAACGCCAATTTTTACGACCCCAGGGCGCTGGAGAAATCTATCAGTCGGCTTCGTGGAAAAATCAAAGAGGTGTATGGCACCCACAATGCTATTCAAAGCATTCGCGGGCATGGATACCGCTTGATGAGAGGTCTGATCTCGACCGCCTGAATGAGCAATTACCTCTAGGTAGGAGTTGTGGCATGAATGCGATTGGAGGTATCTCACCTGCAACGGCCCCGGATCGCTGCCCGCCCCCCAGGCTAGCGTCATTCGATAAGCGCCTACTTGCCAGGGAGACGGGAACCAAGGCTCAGGCGCACCGCGCGCCGCCGTCGGGGCGTTCGTGCGAGGGAAGCCGTGACGTATGGGCATGGCGGTACCGGACGCCCTACCTGAGGAAAGACCGTCAATCGCCCGGCGTCAAAAAAAATCTGAACCGAATGTTTCCCCGCCTGTCCAAACCGAGTCTTGCCAGATTCTTTCCACCCCGAGCGCTACATCGATCTGGCAACAACTTGCGTGATCTGCACCCTACAGTGGTCATGTCATTCAATGCGCCCCCACTCTGGGAAGTGGGTTCCAAATATAAAAAAAACAATATTATTGATATGTACCTTTTAAAAAATCATGGTATAGAAATCACGTTGAATGATTACAGTATTCAACGCACGGCGCTAACAAGCTTCAGCACCCTGATTCAGCCAAATTACATCAAGGTATCGAGCCCATCCCTGGACCAGTGCTTGAAACTCAATGGCAATCCTGAGTTTCTCAACAACCCCCATGATTGCATGGTGACACTATTCCACAATAACAAGATTTCTTTTAAAGCCGATCGTGTAGAGCATATCGAGAGCCTTCATCGGCCTAGGCGCTGTTCTTTGATTATTCCCCTGCCGGTCAACTTTTAGCCGAAATTTGGTGAACACTTAAGGAGAGAGAGACGTGGAAATCAGTACAACCCTCCCCAGAAAATATTTTGTCGTTGTGACTCACAGCACAACATCCCAACGCGAGCTTGAGAGCATACTTTCGAGCAAGCGTTTCAATTCGTTTGGTACCTCCCAGGCGCAAATGTTCATCGAAGATACACCCCCGGTACTGGTGGGCTTCTCATACACCAGCGTGAGCAGGAAGAACGTCGCCCATCGTATCGAGCATGAAACACAGAAAATACTCGCCACCCTTGAAGCAGAGTGGCTGGCGGAGCAGTCCGAGGGGCAAACCAGCGTCACCCCAACGCCAACCGGACTCAGCAACGGACCTCGCGAACAGGAAGATGGCGCCCTCTATAGCGAGGCCTGGCAGCTCGACAATGATCAAAGTGTGCTGATTAAGGAAAACGTCGAGATTAACTTGACCGGGCTGGAAGCCACCCTTGTAAGGAAGATGCTCCATCATGAAGATCGTGTTGTCAGTCGAGATGAACTGATCCTGAGCATCGGCAGGCAACCGGAGCAATACCGCGGCCTGGAAATGTGCTTGAGCAGGTTGCAAGACAAATTCAAAAGCGCCAGCAAAGGTGAACGCCTGTTTCGCGCCGTGAGAAACCGCGGTTACTGCCTGATCCAGGAAGTGGTCTCCGAGACACACTCTGCCTGATCCCCTTCTAACACAAACATACGACAGTGCGATTACAACAATAAAAAGCGCACTTTGTTTGTGCCCTCCCCGCCTACTCATCGCGCCTCTGTCATTATCGATATTATTTATTGTCGACGTTTTCTAACACTCAATATTTCCCTCCTGAAAAAATGGCACTTCGCCACTTGTTAGAACTCGTCAGACAACCCCCTTGTTCAATAACTTAATCTATTGACTGACGACAGTTCGACTTCTTGATGCTGTTAGCTTCAGGACATTAGTTAAAACAATAACAAATCCTGCTTAAACAACTCGCGTCTCGACTGCCGATATTTAGATGGACGTCTTAGGGGATATCGCATGGAAAGTACGCTTCGTATCAATCGTAATACCGGCCTGAAGGGACTTACCTTTTGGGGTCAATGGGCGCTGGCGCAGGCCTTTGCCGTGACATTGCTGTTCATACTCGCCGAACGGCAGACCGGAACGGTCGAGTTCTATTACCGTGTGTGCGCGGCATTGACGGTACTGGCCTCGGTTCCGGCCTATACGTTCAGCGGTGTATACAGAAAACGAGACAGCTACCTGACGGGACTGGGACGGCTGTTCATGGGTTGGTCCATGACGATGGCTGCGCTGGCCTGCATGGCATTTATCTGTAAAGCCGATGCGCTGTTTTCCCGCCAGGTGATTCTCAACTGGGCGGTATTCGGGTTTCTCGGACAGGCGCTGCTGTATGCGCCCTTGCACGGGTTCTCCAAGTACTATCAGCGGTCACGAAAAAGCGAGCATAGAACGCTGATCGTCGGCACGGGCGAACTTGCGCTCGGCCTGGCCAAGAAGCTGAGCAGTCTCGAGAATCTGCCCCTGGTAGGCTTGGTCAGCACCGGCGACGTAGCCCCACTGGCGCCAGACGCCCCACGCATCGCGGGTGCACAGGAAGATCTGCTGGAACTGATCGGCATCCATGATATTCGACGCTTGTACATCACCCTGCCGCTGAGTGAAGCAGCAAAAATCGAAGCCATGTATGTCGATTTGCTCGACGCCAACGTCGACGTGGTGTGGGTGCCGGACTTGAACAGCCTGACGCTGCTCAACCACTCGGTGAGAGTCGTGGACGGTCTGCCGGCGATCTATTTGAATGAAAGCCCATTGACCAGCCAGCCCACCGCCGCACTGAGCAAGAGCCTGCTGGAAAAAAGCGTGGCGCTGCTGGCAATCGTCCTGCTGAGCCCGGTACTGGCGCTGATTGCGCTGGCCGTCAAACTCAACTCACCCGGCCCGATCCTCTTCAAACAGGACCGCCACGGCTGGAATGGCAAGGTGATCCAGGTCTGGAAGTTCCGCTCGATGCGCGTGCACGATGACCATGAGGTCAAGCAGGCCAGCCGCAACGACTCGCGCATCACCGCCGTCGGACGCTTTATCCGCCGCACCTCGCTCGATGAACTGCCGCAACTGTTCAACGTACTGCAAGGGCATATGGCTCTGGTCGGCCCGCGGCCTCACGCGATTGCCCATAACAACTACTACTCGGGGAAAATTCTTGCCTACATGGCACGCCACCGAATCAAACCGGGCATTACCGGCCTGGCGCAAATCAACGGTTGCCGCGGCGAGACCGACACCCTCGACAAGATGCAGAAGCGCGTCGAGATCGACCTTAAGTACATCAATAACTGGTCGTTGTGGCTGGATCTGAAAATACTCTTGAAAACGCCCTTTACCTTACTCTCGAAGGACATCTATTGATGGCCTGAGTGTTGAAGGCGCACTGCCGCAAGGGGACGAGAGTCCCCTTTTTCGTGGCTGTGATTCAGGGTATTGACGGGATCAGGCGTGCGCAAAAGATCCTGCGCATCGCAGACAGTGCTGCTCACTAAAGATGTGATCTACAAGGCGGCTGGCCCTGTAGATCGACCGCCTTTACTCAGTGATCTTCTCGAAGTTGCGGTAGAACATGTCGTTGTCGCGGCTATCAGTCATCGAATGCAACTGGAAGCTGCGATTGAGTCGTGCGCCACCGTCCCGGGTCAAAGGGGCCCAGACCAGGTTGGCACGGCGCATAGTCGACATGCTCATCAATTCGTCGAACGGGATGGAGAGGTACAGGCCCTTGTCGAAGCTACCTTCGCCATATTCGGCGCCGCTGGCGGTGGTCAACGACGCCCAGGCACCAAACCGCACACCGTTGGAGAACTCTCGCGAAAGATCGATCGTAGTCCCCCAATCCCCTGCCAGATAGCGTCCGACACTGACCGCTGCGAGCGTGTCGAAGGGCAAGTCCGTATAACCGGTGATGTGACCTGTAACGACCGAGTAGTCCCGCAGTCCAAAGCCTTGGTCGAATTCGCGCTGACGCACGTAGTTCAGATCCGCCCCGACCGACCAGCGCTGGCCCTCCGGCCGAAACAGCACCTCGCCACCCACCCCGGCAAACATCGACTCCAGATAGCCACCGTAGACCATGCCATAGAGGTCTTTGTCCAACTGCTCGGCATGACTGAACTGGAACAGCGGCATGGTGACTTCGGAGGTTGTCAGGTACTTACGCAAATCCGTGCGAACCCGCGGCAGGCCACTGGGTGCGTCGTAATCAAAGTCGTCGAAGTTGTTCAGCAGATTGGCACTGAGCATGCCGCTCCACCAGGTATTGCGGTTGAAACGATACTCGGCGTCCGCGTCGGCACTGAACTGATAGAGGAAGCCGTCTGGGCCGCCGACGTTCTGTTTGAAGCCCAGTCCCATGCCGTAGCTGAAGGGGTCGCGGGCTTCGGTATAGAGGGTCTTCTCGTTGTGCGGCATCGCCGGATTGATCTCGGTGGTGCGGTGCAACGCTTGCAACGGTTCTTCGTTATTGAGCACCTCGCGAAAGGTTTTGCGAGGCACGCTGGTTTCTTCCAGCGGCAGGTCGTAGCGTTTGTTCACCAACGTGAACCAGTCGATATCCGCGTTGACACTGTTGTCCAGAATCCGGCTAGCCCGACCCACCGCCTTGGCCGAATGAAAATACCGACCCTGTTCACCGTAGACAATCAACTCGGGACCACGCTGGCTGATGCGCTCGACCTTGTAGCCGGCATTTTGCTGCAGGCGCCGGGACACATCCGGCCAATCGACCTGCCCCATTGCGGTGGTGGGGGCCTTGGCCGGCAGCGGCTCCGCCGGCGGATCAAAGGTCTTGGCCGGTGCCTTGCGGCTGGCGAAGTTGGTGTGAAAGGTGAGGCCGAACATCGCGGTGTTGCCCCGCTCCCAGGCCGCGCTGATATCCAGCGAGTCGGTCACTTTGAACACCGCGCCGAGATTGATCGGTGAATCCTGTTTAATCACGCCGTCACTGGGCTCTTTTGTATAGTCGTTGCCTTCGTACTCGAGCTTCAGGCTGAGCCGGTCCCAGGGCGTCTGGTAGGCCACGCCGCCGAACAACGAAGGTCGCCCGCGAAAGTAGGCGCCAGCGTTGACATCACCGGTACCTTCCATGTCTGGTCGGGTCTTGAAGCGATCGTCGACCCAACCCGCCGGGTTGTCGAAATCGCCGCGATTCCCCAGGTAACCCCAGGCGATGCCGGCACTGAAATCAAAATTGTCATAACGCTTGCTGGCCACCAGGAACTCACTGGAAAACAGGCCTGTACCGCCGACGTCTCGAAACCCCAACGCCACATCCGGCGTCCAGTGGGTTTCTTTCCACAGGCGGACCTTGAGGTCGACCGCCTTATCCTTGTAGCTCTGGCTGCCACTCAAGGATTCCGGGCCGTAAGGACGGTCGGTGATTGAGGTGTAGCGAAACGCGCCTTCCAGCCAGTCGAACGGCTGTAGCGCCACGCTATAACGACTATAGGGTTCGGTCCGATTGGCATTCACGCTCAACTCGCCGGCCGGGGACATTCTGGCGGTGGGCGTCTGCAACAGGCCCACACCACCGAAATCATTCTGAGTTAAACGCGGCTCTGCATGAGCAAAACCACAGGGCAATAACAATACGGCTGCAAAACGTAATTTCAATGAACCACCTCAGCCAGTTGCGTGGCAAGAAATTCGGCCAACTGCTGATTCAGTTCAGGAATAGGCGGATCAAGATCATCATTTTTGATCGGCACCAGGATCTTGCTGCCAGCGGCAGGTACCTGCCCGCTCTCACGATTCCACGGCGCTATGCCGACCTGCCGGGTAACGCCATTGGGTTGGATCAGCCACAGGTAATCGGCCTCGGCGTCGGCCAGTGTCGCGCACCCTTGCAGATACTCCCGGGCCTCCTGCAGCGCGACGAAAGGCAATCGGCACGGTTCGGCAACGGCGCCGAGCACTTCAACCTCGTCGACGCGCAACGGATAGATGAGGTGATCGCCGTCATCCAACCGAACATTGCGCGCGAACCCGACCTCGATGGCAACCGGGTCCAGAACCGTGACCTGGCGCCCGGTGACCGGCATGTCATTGATTTGTTCGTACAGACGCATTGCCAGGCTTGCCCGACTGGGCCTGTCGAAAATCAACGCTGTGCGCTGCAACACCTGTAAATCGAACAGCACCCCGGCTTTCAGCCGAGCCTGCTCTTGCACTAATGACTGGCGCAGCAATGCGGCTGCCAGCCAATAGCTTTCGGCATTGGGCACCGCGACGCTGATCACGTCCGACAACCGCCCGCCCGGCGGCAGGTCGACCGGCCCCGGGCTGAGCACATCGCCACTGACGGTGACCGCTGCCTGGCTTACGCTGCTGATCGACAGCAGGCACGCCGCCAGAAACGCTAGCCGCTTCAACGGGCAAACCTGCGCTCAGGAGTCAGTTGGACAATCTTGACCCGCAGCCGAGTAGTCAGTTGCTGCTCGCTCTGCACAATGAAACCGTCCACGGGATCCACCCAGTAATGATTAGTCGCACGCAGGCCAATGGCCGGGGCGTCGATCTGCTCATCGACACGTAGCACGGCATATTCCTTGTTGAGGATGTCGAGGGTTTCCATGGCTTTCCGGGAGAAGCGGCTGTTCAACGTCACGCCCACTTCACTGCCTTGGTAAAGATCGATCCAGCGCTGGCTGGTGTAGCCATCAGGCAGCGTGTGCAGGCCTTGCTTGAAGGGCGAGTCCGCAGCGAGTCGCGTGCCGTCCAGGTCACCTTCGAAACCCAGGCCGACGGTGCGTACCGCGAGCCCGTCGCGCAGCAGCAGCACCTGCTTGCCGGACGCGACCCAAAACTGCAGGTCGCCCCGCTCACGCACCATCGCCAACACCCCGGAGCCGGTGGGCGTGGTCAATGTGAGCTGGGGAAATTTAACCTGCGCCACCTGGGCCGCAGTCACTTGCACCTCATCGGGCCCACTCACCGCCGCTTTGAAGTTGGTCAAAGAAGCGTTCATCAGCGGGTTACATCCACACAACAAGGCCGCCATCACGCAGACGCAAACATTCAACGTTCTCACAATCAGACCAGGCCTTATTTATTGCTGCTGCTGGCATCATTCAGGTTCTTCGCTGCCGAAGCCCCCGCCCCGAGAATGGCTGCCGACGGCACCAGTTGGCTGATGAAGCGGTTCCAGCGCGTCACATTGGCCGGGCCCACATAGACAATGTCCTGGGGACGTACATCGAAATGCGTGGCCAACGCCATGGCGGTCGGCGATTCGGCTTGCAGTTGATAGATTTTCGCCGGCTCCACATCCAGGTTCTCAACGCCCCTGATGACGTAGACCGCGTTGCCGTTCGAGGTGGTCTGGCTCAACCCGCCCACCGAGCCCAGTACGTCAGACAGGTTCATGGTGGCGGTTTTGAACGTCAGCGCGCGCGGCTGATTGACTTCGCCCATGACGTAGATGCGCTTGTTATCGTTGTAGGGCAAATACAACTGATCGCCACCTTTGAGGTAGACGTTCTGCAATTCGGAATCCTGCTGATTGAGCGCGTCCAGGTTCAGCGGATACACCCGCCCGCCGCGCGTCAGCAGCAAGCCGGACAAATCCGCATTGAGCGGGTCGATACCGGCAGAACCGAGGGCTTCGACCAGACTCAGCGGGTTGGTGGAAATCGGTTGCGGACCGGCCTTCGATACCGCGCCCGACACCACCACCTTCTGGCTGGCGAAACGCAACACGGCGACATCCACTTGGGGGTCCGCGATAAAGGCCGACAACCTTGAGGCAATGTCCGAACGCAGTTGCTGGATGGTTTTACCGGCAGCCTGGACTTCTTCGATATAGGGGTAATACAGGGTGCCATCGGAACGCACCAGGCGCCCGTTGGCATCGATCTGCTGCTGCGCACCGGAAGGCGCCGTCAGCTCGGGGTGGTCCCAGACCGTGATGTACAAGACATCATTGTTGCCGATGCGATATTCCGCGGGGGTCGCCAGCAACTCCGCTGGCAGCGAGGCGCGCTTTTGCGTGGCCCTGTCCATCGCAATGAGCTTGGGGGTGATCGGGATCAGCTCGACGCGACTGCTTTCACTGGCCCCTTGGCGAGTGATATCGCTGGTACTCAGGTACTGCCCCGGAGAAAACATACAACCTTGCAAAGCGATACTTGCCAGCATCAAAAAAGGAAAACTACGAGTCATAATGGCACTACGCTATTCAAGGGCAAATCTAAACAAGATCACCCGACTTTCATCGGGCGACCTTGTATTACACCTACAGGATTTCTCAGTTACTGGTGCCGGTAGTACCGGTAGTACCTGTGGTCCCGGTTGTACCGCCGTTGGCGTTGCCGCCACTGTTGGAAGCCGCCACTGCACCCGCTACCATTGCCGTACTGGCCGCAGGAGCTTGTGAAGCTGCTACGCTGCCGACGACATTGGTTGCCAGTGTCAGCGGTGTTTCCGCTGCGGACGCCCAGTTGCCAAACATCGACAACAGGGCAATTGCCATCACTTTTTTCATATCAACTCCTTTTCTAACGTTCGGGCCTGTTAAAAAACAGGTACTCGGTTAGAGGTGGAAAGTTCAAGTCGCAAAAAGTGCGAACAAGATCCGTTTTTCATTCACAGTCAAACCTGACGAATAAATGTCGAACGGCAGGGTTTATATCTACGGATTTGCCGGATGCATTACCAGCCGAATTTCCCGACGATAATTAACATTCCAACCGATTTATAACATTCAGTACAGTCGCTGTTAGCACACTGGCAGCGCCCTTATCCGTGGTAGCCCTTCGGGTGGTTCGATTGCCAGCGCCAGGTGTCTGTCATCATTTGCTGCAAACTGCGCGTGGCCCTCCAGCCGAGTTCACGGGCGGCCTTGGAAGGGTCTGCCCAGCTTTCGGCGACGTCACCCGAGCGGCGCGGCATTACCCGATAAGGCACCGGCCGACCTGAGGCTTGCTCGAACGCGCGCAGCACCTGCAACACGCTGTAGCCATCGCCCGTGCCGAGATTCCAGATATTGATACCCGTGCGTTGCGAGATCGACTGCAGCGCCTTCAGATGCCCGTCCGCCAGATCCACGACGTGGATATAGTCACGCACACCGGTGCCATCCACCGTAGGGTAATCGTCGCCGAAGATCGACAGCTCTTGCAGACTGCCAACCGCTACCTGACTGATGTAAGGCACCAGGTTATTAGGTATGCCGTTGGGATCTTCACCCAGATGACCGCTGTCATGGGCACCGATCGGATTGAAGTAGCGTAACAGCGCGATGCTCCAGCGCGGCTCCGCCGCACACAGCTCGCGCAGCAGGTTTTCGACGATCAGCTTGGATTGGCCGTAGGGATTGGTGGGGCTGCCGGTAGGCAGGTCCTCGCTGATCGGCATCTGCTGCGGCGTGCCGTAGACCGTGGCCGATGAACTGAACACCAGGCGAAACACACCCGCGGCAGTCATCGCCTGGCACAGCGTGAGGCTGCCACCGACATTCGCCTCGTAATACTCAAGCGGCTTGCGCACGCTCTCGCCGACCGCCTTGAGCCCGGCGAAATGCAGGACCGCATCAATGGCATGTTGCTGGAAAATCCGGTCCAGCAACGCTCTGTCGCACACATCCCCGTGAATCATCTGCGCACTTTTACCGCAGATCGCCTCCACGGCGTGCAACGCAGCGTCGGAGCTGTTGCAAAGATTGTCCAGCACCACCACGTCAAAACCCGCTTCAAGCAGCGCAAGTGTGGTGTGCGAACCGATGTACCCGGTGCCACCCGTTACCAGAATCTTCATAGCGCGGTCCATAGTAGGATCAAGGGCTTAATAAGCTGTGCAGCGCCCAGAACTAGACATGCATAAAAAACCGCACATCTAGTTCTGGGCACGACAACAACAAGCAGTACTGTTAGTTCAACTGCCACCGATAAATATTCGGGTCAGGCAAGAGTACTAGCGGGTACTTATTTAGCACTATGAAATGCTCACCACTATCAACGGATACCGACGAAAAATAACTAACATGGCACAGACTGACAACTCATAACATTCGACTGTTATGCAGCTGACACGCATTGCCATTAACAACCCATCTCAGGTATTAAAGTAGTCGCTTAGTAAAACTTATCATCGTTGCTTATTGCCCACCTCAAGTTACCCGTGATGCGTGACTATCAGGATAAATTATGATTCGTAAATGTTTGTTCCCCGCCGCAGGCTATGGCACGCGTTTCCTGCCGGCCACCAAAGCGATGCCCAAGGAGATGCTGCCGATCGTCAACAAGCCGTTGATTCAGTACGCCGTAGAAGAAGCACGGGACGCCGGCCTGCAACACATGGCAATCGTCACCGGGCGAGGCAAACGCGCACTGGAAGATCACTTTGACATCAGCTATGAGCTGGAGCATCAGATTCGCGGCACCGAAAAGGAGAAATTCCTCGCAGGGACCCGCGAGCTGATCGAAACCTGCACCTTCTCCTATACCCGGCAGATCGAGATGAAGGGTTTGGGCCACGCGATTCTCAGCGGTCGTCCGTTGATCGGTGATGAGCCCTTCGCCGTGGTGCTCGCGGATGACCTGTGCCTGAATCTGCAAGGCGATGGCGTACTGGCGCAAATGATCCAGCTCTACAAGAAGTACCGCTGCTCGATCGTGGCCATTCAAGAAGTCCCCCGTGATCAGACACACAAGTACGGCGTAATCGCTGGCGAGTTGATTTCCGAAGGCGTCTACCGGGTCAACAACATGGTTGAAAAGCCCAGCCCGGACGACGCGCCGTCCAATCTGGCAATCATCGGCCGGTACATTCTGACACCCGATATCTTTGATCTGATCGCCGATACCCAGCCCGGCAAAGGGGGCGAGATCCAGATTACCGACGCTCTGATGAAGCAGGCGCAGGCTGGTTTCGTGCTGGCCTACAAGTTCGATGGCCTGCGCTTCGATTGCGGCGGCGCGGAAGGCTACGTCGAGGCGACCAACTTTTGTTACGAGCACCTCTACCTCAACGGCCTTTAACCAGGGCGTCACCTCAGCACATTACGCACACGACACAACCGTCGCCAATCGTCATTCAGGCAGACCACTATGAACATTGCAAAACGCTCGGCAGACATTGAACGGCAGATGGGTAACGTCGGAGTGATGGCCTGGTTGTCACTGTATCCGTCGTTGCCCTCCCCCGTCGGGGCCTGGCTGGGTTCCACACTGATGGTTGAACGGATCGGGCTGTTTCCCTCCTCCGGAGAAATCCGTCGACCGGTGCTCGACCCCGCCGCCCTTCTCACCCACCTGAAATCGCTGTACGGCCAACAGGCGCTGGATATTGATGAACGCGACGGGCTGAAGGTGATTTTCAGCGATTGGCGATTCCGCGCGCGCGTGCACGGCAGCGATCCAGCCATCGTCATCACGGTGGAAACCCGCTGTGACCCACTGTTGATGCCCCTCAAGACCGCGGAGCTGCTGAGTCAGTTGGAGCACTTCGAGAAAGGCATGTGTAGCGGTGTCCCGCAGCAAACTGAAGAGCTGTTTTGAGCTACACAACTTTCAGAAACTAATGAATTTCCCTGTGGCGAGCGGGCTTGCCCCGCGTTGGGCTGCGAAGCAGCCCCAGTAAGCCAAAGGCGGTGTATCAGCTACTCCGTAGCTGCTGGTTTTGGGA